>JADINC010000004.1 GCA_017694255.1 Candidatus Enterousia avistercoris
AATAGTGAGATTTCGAAAGGAGAGAGGTAAATGAAAAAAACATCAAATGTGAAAAAATCTGCCACGGCAAAATCAAAAGCGGCACAAAGTTGTTCAATGAAATGTTGCGGGGTTGCCCATAAGGTATGGGCGGCAATCGCATTGGTTGGGTTGTTTGTGTGTGGGGTATTCCTGGGGATGGGGTATCGTACGGCGAATGATGGGGCGCGTAATAACAGGCTGGATGCGGTGCAATGCGATGCAATTGCAAATGAAATTGTAAAAATAACAACGAACGGCGCCACCGCAGAAAATGTTGAAACATTAAATGAACTGAATGCGGCATATTCAAATGGGTGTGCGGGGCGGTTGGTTGTTATTGAAAAAGAAACAGTGGCGCCAGCAGCAATGCATCCGGAAATTATGTCTACGTGCAAGAGAATAGAAAAACTGTTGCTAAACCGTCTGTATCCTGAAGACAGCATGAGTTATTGGGACCATTTGAAAAATGCTGATACATACAGTTCGATGGCGGACAAGGGATGTGCGGAAAATGCCGATATGTACAAGGCATTGGCGCTGCGTGAATTGGAAATTGCAACCGCATTACAACCAGAAGAAGATATGGGAACGGGTGATGCAGAAATCGTAATTGATACGTTTAAAAAACTGGATATGCAACGCGAAGCGCAAGAATTTCTGGACAAGATAGAAAAACTGATTGACCCAGCGACAGATTTTATACTGCAAATGGAACAAATAATAAATGAATAAAATCGCGCGGCTGTTTTGTGTGTTTGGAATTTGCGCTGTTTGTGCGCCAGGGTTTTGTGCTGATGCCACAGTGGCCAGTCGTGAAACAACAACGATTGATTGTACGGAAATTAATGCGCGCATTGCGGAATTGGCCGCAATTGAAAATCCAGATGATACCACGGCTACAGAATTGGCGAAATTACAGGCCACATATCGCAGCAGTTGTGTGCATACGGCCAGTGGGCGCAGAACATCGGGACGGGTGTCGACTATGTCGGTGGTCGCAACAGAGCCAACGCCAACAGTTGCCAGTGCGCCAGTTGAAACAATACTGACCGCGTACAGTGCTTTGACAGAATATCTGACAGAACGGCGGACGCTGTGTGATAATCTGGCCGCAAATATTACAACATTAAAGAATAACGCCGTATCAGATGATGAATTAAAACCACTGCAAAATCAATATGATGCAGATTGCACAGATATTGATAAATCTGCCACAGTGGATGTTGATCCAGAAACCGCCGCACTGAATATGGCGGCAGGGTTGTGTCCAGATGGTGGGGCACCGAATAAATTCGGGTGCTGTACGGGTGAAACGTTCAAGGATCTGGGAAATTTAACTTTTGGTTGTTGTTCGGATGATGGTGAATGCCATGTGCCGCTGTCTGATGGAAACGCAATCTGAAAAAACGCTTTTTTTTTAAGGAGAGAAAAATGAAAGAAAAAATGGCACAAGCGCAACAAAATAAAAAAACGCACCGCAGACGGGTGTGGACGTGGCTGGTATTGGTGATTTTGGTGCTGGCTGGGGCGACAGCATGGGTGTTGTACGATGCAGGTATGCTGAATTTGCGACATTCTGTGAATAATGTCGAATTGGTCGCGACACAGCCGGCGGCCCCGGTACAACCTGCACAGCCAGAATCAGACAAACCGACATCGGATGAAATACGGCCGGCGTGTGCCGTTATCGAAGATATATTGTTGAAAGAAATTGTTGATGATAATGTGGCAGACTGGGGGCTGCAAGAATATAGCGCCAATGTGTATTCGATATTGGCACAACGGGGATGTGCGGAAAATGCAAAGTTCTTTACCGATATGGCAATGCGGAAACAGACAATTGCCGATGGATTGCGTGCTATACAGGCGCCAGATGATAATATTATGAAGTCGGTTGAATATTTGTATTCTGATGAAAAAGTTTGCCAAACAATTGAAAAACGCGTGCTGCAAAATATAAATACGAACGCGCATGAGTATTGGGAATTTTTGGATAATGCAAATACTTATTCGGTGTTGTTCGAATATGGGTGCTGTGATAACAAATTGGCGTACGCACGTGCGGCGTTGCGTGAACTGGGGTTGGCCGTGGCGTTAATGCCGACTGATAAAATGGACAATGATCAAATCATGACTGTGGTCGAAATTTGCAAACGATTGGGCGTGCCGGACAGTGCGCACTTGATGGTGCAGCGTTTAAAGGCCCGCGGGTATGATTATAATTTCTTGATGCAAATCGAAGACATTATACATGGAATTCGTTAAGCGCGCGTGATGGTAAATTAAACACTTGCGTTTGATGAAATTTAGTATATAATCACAGGGCTTTGATTTGTTGCGGGCATAGTACAAAGGCTAGTATGCAAGCCTTCCAAGCTTGAAATGCGGGTTCGAGTCCCGCTGCCCGCACCAAGGATTTTCACCGCAGCGCAGCAAGGGCTGAAAATCCATTGCCCACCGAAGCCGTTGGCGCAGGCGGGCGGAATACGAGATTGGGCGTGCGCCGGAGTTGGAGAGCCGGGGCAGACTGTAAATCTGTTGGCTTAAGCCTGAGGTGGTTCGAATCCACCCACTCCCACCAAAATCAAAATGTCCCGAATGGGGCATTTTTATTTTCTTTTTTTCTGGTATTCGGTGCCCCATTTTTCCATGGCGGTTAATATTGGGCGCATTGATTGACCCAATTCAGACAGTGAATAT
>JADINC010000038.1 GCA_017694255.1 Candidatus Enterousia avistercoris
TGATATATGCTTGCTACACATACGGTTGGTGTTATAAAAGCCACCAGAAAGCCAAAATAAAATGTTTTCATGATTAATATAATAGTTCTAATTACATTTGTCGTCAATTCAAAACAAGTTATTTTGAGGGGGATACGTGTTCTTTTTTGCAATCGTCGTTGCATGCATAACATATCTGTCCGCCATCTGGGGCGCGAATTCTGCGACAGATATTAAGCTAAAAATTAGCAGTTACAGCATTTGTTAAATGTTCAATGTAATTTTTAATAAAGTCCAAAACTGGATTGTATGCCATCAGCGCAGTTAAATTTCCACATTCGTTATAGCATCTGTCTGGATTATACATATCGTTTGCTGTTTCCTTATAAGCCGTTATAGATTCATGAAGATTGTTTTTCATGGTTTCCGATTGTTTAGAATAATATTTATCAATAATTTTATGTGCGACAGATTCATAACAGACAACCTGTGAATCTGTCGCCATAATCATTTCTGCGGCTGTTAAATTACCATCCATATCGTATTTGAATTGTTTGTCACACTTTTCTATATCTGGTTTATAATTTAAAACATTTTCGGCATATGCAGATATCGGCAATACTAATAAAAATATAGGTATTAATTGTTTCATCAGGGACAGTGTAGGGAAATTTGTTTTACAAGTCAAACAAATATCATGTGAAATATAGTACTGCATATGCAGTACTTTTTCATTCATCCAATCAAAAACAATTTGATTTTTTATGCGATGCGATACAATATTATCAGCATGAAATCATTCAATGAACAAGTTTATGATATTGTTGCGCGAATCCCAGCAGGGCGGGTGGCAACATTTGGGCAAATTGCACGAATGATTGGGCGCCCACGTATGGCACGTTTTGTTGGATATGCGTCAAACAATAAAAACAGTTGGCATCTGCCGTGGCATCGCGTGGTCTTTAAAGATGGCAGTTTGTGTGGCGCCGGATTTTTTGAACAGCAATATAAAGCCCTGAAGTCCGAAGGTGTAAAATTCACCCGTGATAAGAAAGTAAAAATGGATGAATACCAATGGAATCCCGAACGCGACGGCGCACCAATGGACATTCGGGATTTTCCACTGGTGTTTTAGTTTTATTTTTTCGTGGGCCGGCGGGTTATTTTTGACATAATTGTATCGGCCGCCAATTTACGAAATGTAAAGAACCACGCACGGACATCCAATGATTTATTCTTGTTATTCATTCGGGCATCCATATCAGTCGTTGTGGTCGGGGCGGGCACGATAACATCGTCGCCCACGTTCCAATCTGCGGGCGTTGACACACCAAACGCATCTGTCGTTTGCAATGCCACCAGCATACGTTTTATTTCTTCAAAATTACGTCCTGTTGTTAACGGATAGTACAATATTGCACGAATAATTCCATGCGGATCGATAATGAATACTGCGCGAACGGTTTTACCATCGGCGGCATTATGGTGTATCATGCCGTACTTATGTGCAATATCCATGTTCATATCATCTATGATTGGGAATGTGATGTGCATATCGCGCCATCCGCGGTATTCCAGTCCACGTATCGCGTGTATCCACGCCAAATGCCCGGTCAATGTCCCAACCGACAGGCCAATTATATCGGTGTTCAGCGCACGAAAGTCATCTATCATTGATTGAAATGTCATAAATTCAGATGTGCACACGGGCGTAAAATCAGCCGGGTGCGAAAACAATATCACCCACCGTCCGGCATAATCATTTGGAAAGTTCACTGTTCCATTTGTGGTATTCGCGACAAATTCTGGGGCCGCATCGCCAATCAAAGGCATTTGATACGTATTATTTTCACATTCGTCATGTGCACATGTACATACATCAAACAAATCGCGCATATATATTCTCCCTTTGGTTGAAAAAATTATAAATATATCGTATCATTATTCTGTAATAACAATGTACAAGAACCTTTTCACATTAATAAAAAACTTTACTCTTGATAAAATATGCTAAGATATAAATAATAGTCAGGTTAAAAAACAAAAAGGAAACAAGATATGAAACGTTCTGATATTGTACGATCTATCCAGGTTCAATTCAAACACATGCGTGCAAATGATGCGGCCGCAATATTGGACACTGTTGCCGACCATATAATAGAATCTGTTGCAAATGGCAATCGGATAGAGGTACGTGGTTTTGGAACTTTTCAACCACGGCCCCGCGCGACAAAAATTGGCTATAATCCATGCACTGGCCAGCCAATGCACCTGGACGCCAGCACAACTATTTTGTTCAAGCCCAGCCGTGAATTAACAAAAAAAATGAATGGATAATAAAATGTTGTTTGGGAAAAAATCTGGGATAAAGAATCACAATCGCGAACGGTACGACCGAATTCGCCGTCTGATGTGGATAAAGTGTGAATCTTGTGGCCGACTGGTATATTACAAAGATTATAAAACAAACCACTATATATGCCCACGTTGTGGTCGTGCGTTTATCATGACGCCAAAGCAGCGTTTTGATTTATTGTTTGACAATAACGAATGGGAAAAATTGACTTTGCCGGTTGCGTCTGATGACCCATTAAAATTTGTTGACCGCAAACCATACCAAGTCCGCCTGGACGAAGCACGCGCAGAAACCGGCTATAATGACGCAATCACCACGGCCGATGGCATAATTGGCGGAATACCGACAACCATATGCATTTTAAATGGCGATTTTATGCTGGGGTCTATGGGGCGAACCGCGGGTGATGGAATCGTGGCCAGCATAGAACACGCCATTGAAAAAAAACAACCGTTTATAATGGTAACTTGCAGTGGCGGTGCCCGTATGCAAGAAAATATTTTATCATTAATGCAAATGGCGCGCACAACGGTGGCGGTAAACAAACTGCATGCAAATGGCATTCCATATATTGTTTTGTTAACAGATCCGACATTTGGGGGTGTTACGGCATCATTTGCAATGCTGGGCGATATTCACATTGCGGAACAGGGCGCACGCATTGGCTTTGCGGGTCGTCGCGTTATTGAACAAAACATTCGTGAAAAATTGCCGTCCAATTTCCAGACTGCAGATTATCTGTACGAACACGGCATGGTTGATATGGTTGTTCCGCGTCCAGAATTAAAAGGTCGCCTGGAAAAGATATTGGCTGTTTTAACAAAGCAACCGCGCAATCCGAAACAAATAAATATCACAACACCAAAAACAGATTCCAAGAAAGTCCGTGGCATGGGCGAAAACGATGCATATGATAAAGTGTTGCTGGCGCGCCATGAAAATCGACCGCATTTCTTGGACTATATCAACGGCATTGTTGATGATTGGACGTATTTAGCGGGCGATCGCTTGTTTGGTGAAGATCCGGCCATGTGCGGCGGTATTGGATATTGGCGCGGTATTCCGGCGGTCATTATCGGCCAAGAAAAAGGGCGCACAATTGAAACCCGTCAATTCCATCGATTTGGCATGCCCAATCCCGAAGGTTATCGCAAGGCACAACGTCTGATGCGTCTGGCGGAAAAATTGAATCTGCCGGTGATTTCACTGTTTGATACGGCGGGCGCATTCGCGGGCAGTGCGGCCGAAGAACGCGGCCAGTCCCAGGCCGTCGCATCATCTATTGCAACGGGACTTAGCATAAAAACACCATATGTTGCCGTCAATGTTGGCGAAGGCGGCAGTGGTGGCGCCATTGCAATCGGTACTGGCGACCGGGTATTAATGCTGGAAAATACAATTTATTCAGTAATTGCCCCAGAATCCTGTGCCAGTATTTTATGGAAAGATAATAAATACAAGGCAACTGCCGCCGCCGCGATGAAATTAACCGCACGCGACATGGCAGATTTAAATGTCATTGATCAAATTGTTGACGAGCCTGCCGGTGGCGCACATACAGATTGGCAAACAACCATGGAATTATTATCAACCGCGGTTGCGAATCAAATTACCGATTTGCAAAAGATTCCTGTGGAAGAACTGCCAACGCGTCGCGCTGAAAAGTTTTTGGCAATGACACGTGATGTAGAATTCTGTGCACCGCCACATGATTCAGAAAATCATGAACATTAAAAATCGCCCATTTGGGCGATTTTTTTTTCATACCACTACAATCACCAGGGGACAAACTGCAACAAAAAAATAAAAAAGAATAAATTCCCGGATTATTTCGGGCTTGCATTTAAATTTTGATTTCTGTATAATACCCCACGCAACCATGCGGAGCGTTGGCAGAGTGGTAATGCAGCGGATTGCTAATCCGTGACCGTGTTATAGCGGTCCATAGGTTCGAGTCCTATACGCTCCGCCAGGATTTTTTATGACTGTACGTTTTATTAATTTTTACTGTTGTCGTTAATTTGCTTTTCTGGGGCAAATGTTTTCGTTTGCAATAAATCACGCATTTTTATACTATTTCAAATATTACAAAAGGACGCGCACATGACAATCAAATTATTTAATACTATGACCCGCAAAATCGAAGAATTCAAACCATTGGTTCCTGGCAAAATGGGGTTCTATTCGTGCGGTCCGACGGTCTATCACTATGCACACATTGGCAATTTGCGCACAATGATTCATAACGACATTTTAAAACGTATGTTTATTGAAAACGGGTATGACGTACACCATGTCATGAACATCACAGACGTCGGCCACTTAACCAGCGATGATGCTGACAGTGGTGATGACAAAATGGAACGTGGTGCGGCACGCGACCATAAATCCGTCTGGGAAATAGCAAAATTTTACACAGATGAATTCCTGCGCGATTTTGATGATTTGAATAACATTCGTCCAACCGACATGCCACGCGCAACTGATTACATTGCCGAACAAATCGATTTGGTTAAAAAATTACAAGATTTGGGCTATACATACGAAATCCCGGGCGACGGCATTTATTATGACACCAGTAAATTCGCCGCATATGGTGCATTAACCGGCGGTTCGGTCGCCGGCAATCGTGCGGGCGCACGTGTTGAATATAACAACGAAAAGCATAGCCCGACAGATTTTGCATTATGGAAATTTTCACCAACCGACCACAAGCGTCAAATGGAATGGCCCAGTCCATGGGGCATTGGTTTCCCCGGCTGGCACGCTGAATGCAGCGCAATGAGCATGAAGTTATTGGGCAACCATTTTGACATTCATACTGGGGGCGAAGATTTATCCCGTATTCATCACACTAACGAAATTGCACAAAGCGAACCAATTACTGGTGCGCCGTGGGTCAATTATTGGGTGCATTTCAGTTTTCTGGTTGATAAATCCGGTGAAAAAATGAGCAAATCAAACGGAGAATTTCTGGGACTGGATGTTGTGCGCAAACGTGGATATGACCCAATTGTATACCGCTATTTGATTTTACTGGGGCATTATCAAACGCAACTGGCATTTTCGTGGGACGCCATGGACGCGGCCGCAAACGGATATAAAAACATTGTTCGGCGCGTGTCTGAAATTTTGGCAGACCCAACCCCAGGCGCACTGGTTGAATCCAGTTTTAATGAATGGCATAATCGTATTTTGGCCCCGGTGTCAGACAACATGAAAACCGCGGAATCATTGGTCCAGATTCAAGAATTGCTGCGCGACAAAACGGTAAATGCATCGACAAAAATCGCGCTGTTTGAATTCATAGACCGGTTGTTGGGACTGCAATTTATCGACCATGCGAAAAAATTAAACGATGCAGAATCTGAAACCGCACCGGCGGAAATAGTTGCACTGGCATCTGACCGCGCTGCGGCCAAGGCCGCCAAAGACTGGTCCCGCGCCGACAAAATCCGTGCACAAATAGAAGCCGCCGGATGGACGGTTGTTGACACGCGTGATGGGGCAAAATTGGTCAAAAAAATATAAAATATTTGATAAATCTGTGTGCCCACCAATGGGTGCACAGGTTTATATAAAAAACTCTTGAATTAACGGCAATTTTATAGTATATTGCACCCCAGCAACAAGAGGAAACTTCATGAATTATCCGTACATGCCTAAATCCACTGCGCTGTGGTTGATTGAAAACACTGCATTAACATTTGAACAAATCGCGGATTTCTGCGGCTTGCATGAGCTAGAGGTTAAAAACATCGCTGATGCAGAAACGTATAAAATCCAGGGTTTAAACCCTGTTTTAAATGGCCAACTTACACGCGAAGATATTGCCCGGTGCGAAGCAGATCCGGCCGCGCGCCTGCAATTACGCGAAGAAATTGTCATGGCGCAAAAGGCACAAAACAAACGCGGTGTCGGATACACGCCAAAATTACATCGCCAAAACAGACTGGGCGGAATTTTATGGATTATAAAAAATTATCCGGAATTGTCCGATGGTCAAATTGCCCGCCTGATGCGCAGCACGAATCCGACGGTTGCATCTGTGCGAAACAAAACCCATAAATCATATTCTTTGATTCAAATACAAAGTCCTATTGTATTGGGATTGGTGTCTGAATCTGCGTTGCATGACGCCGTTGCCAAAGCAACAAAAAGCAAATAAAAACTATATCATATGCGGGGGCATTAATGGCTAAGAAACTGGATGCTGCAACCAAATTATTAATTGATTCTTTACCAGAAAATTTACAAAAACTGGCAACCAACGCTATTGACGTTGGCTATTTATCCAAAATGGATTTCGATGCCGCCACCGAAGCGGACGAAGTTCCATCTGATGAACAAGACGAAGTTCTGGATTTCTTTCAACAAGATTTAGGACTGGAAATTCTGGAAACGGACAATTTTGCCCGCGACATGGAAAAATATTACGACGATGATTCTGACGAACCATCTGACAAGACCCGCAATTTATTGAATGCGGATGCCGAACAGGTCGACGTTAATGACGACGATTATGAACATTATGCCAAACAGTTGGAACGCAGCCAAACGGGCAGTTTGGTCCTGGGGGTCCAAGATTCCGTTCAATCATATCTGAAGCAAATCGGAACTGTTCAATTGCTGACCGCCGCAGGCGAAGTTGCCATTGCCCAACGTATAGAGGCCGCATCCCGTCTGATGGTATATGGTCTGTGCGAAAGCCCAATGACAATCCAGGCAATGCTGGATTGGTACCAACAGTTATTAAACGAAGATATCCGTTTGCGCTATATCGTAAATCTGGAAGTAATGTATTCCAGTGATTCTGAACAAAAATCACTGGCGGCATTGTCCGAAGCATTAAAGTCCAAGGGTGTCGAACATGTAGATGAACTGGATGACGACGATTTAGACGATTTGGCCGAATCTGCCACGTCTGATGACGACGATGATGACGAAGACGAAGAAGATATCGATGACGACGGTGTAAAGAAAGAAGATACGCCACGTGGCACATCAGGCGTGCCAATCCCTGTAATGGAAGAAGCATTAATGCCAATGGTTATGGAACTGTTTGGCAAAATAAAACGTATATTTAATAATATGCAAAAATTACAGGCTAAACGTCTGGAAAACCTGTTAACATCATCCAGACCAGACGACACATTGGAAAAGAAATACACCAAAATGCGTCTGGAATTATTTGAACACGTCAGCAAAATCCGTCTGAACGATGATCGTATTGCTGAAATTCTGGAACAGTTAACAAAACGCGACCAGCTGTTAATGGGATTGGAAGGTAAACTGTTGCGTTTGGCCATGGCGAACAAAATCAAACGCGAAGATTTCTTGGTCGAATACACTGGCAACGAAATCAATCATAACTGGGTAAAGAAGTTAATGAAACACAAAAATCCTGTATGGGTTGCGTTCGCCAAAAAGCATGAAAAAGATATATTGAAAATCCAAGAAGACATAACCGCCATTGCCCAAGAAACAGGACAACCAACGGGTGAATATAAAAAAGTCGTTGAATTGGTTCGTCGCGGCCAAACCGAAGCCGCCCGTGCAAAACGCGAAATGATAGAGGCTAACCTGCGACTGGTTATAAAGTTTGCAAAAAAGTCCAGCAATCGTGGCCTGGGGCTGGATTTCTCGGACCTGGTCCAGGACGGCAACATTGGCCTGATGAAGGCTGTTGACAAGTTTGACTATCGTCTGGGGAACAAGTTTTCCACGTATGCCACAAACTGGATACAACAAGGCATATCGCGCAGTATCGCAGACCAGGCACGCACCATCAGAATCCCTGTGCATATGATTGACAATATACATAAAATCCAACGTGCATCACGCCAATTTATGCATAAATACGGCCGGCAACCAACCGCCGAAGAACTGTCCAAGATAATATATCTGCCGGTGGAAAAAATACACAAGGCCATGAAAGTGAACTTGAAACCAATTTCACTAGAAGCGCCCGTTGGCACCGAAGACGACAGCAGTCGCATCGAAATCATTGCCGACGAAACCGCCAAAAATCCTTTTGTATCTGCGGCACAAAAGAATCTGCGTAAAATCGTAACGCAAATTCTGTCTGAACTGGATCCAAAAGAAGAAACGGTTCTGCGCCAGCGCTTTGGGATGAGCACCAATAAAACCAGCACCCTAGAAGAAGTTGGTGAATATATCGGTGTAACGCGTGAACGAATTCGCCAAATAGAACAAAAGGCGTTGAATAAGTTAAAACATCCGACACGCGCCCGCAAATTGCGCAGCTTTCTGGAAGATTAACCCATCGCCCCGCCATAAACACGCGGGGCGATTTACAATAAGCCAAAGGAGAAAAAATGACACAACCCGGATACATGATTGCCGTCGAAGGCGCCGACAAAGCCGGCAAACACACACAAGTTATGAAAATTATGGACTATCTGGATTCGCGCGGAATTATGGCTGAAACGCTGGATTTTCCACAATATAAATCGTTTTTTGGTGAAATTATCAAAAAATACCTGGGCGGGAAACTGGGCAATGGTTATGATTTGCCCGCTGAATATACTATGTTGCCGTATGCACTGGATCGCCAGCAACAGCAACCAAAAATAACCCAATGGATAAACGAAGGCAAATGGGTGATTCTGGACCGATACACATACAGCAATTCTTTTTCTGTTGCAAAATATCCCCGCGACCAATGGGATGAAAAAATCAAATTCATGGAAGATCTGGAATTTAATCAAATGGGCATACGGCGTCCCGATTACAATATATACCTGTATCTGGATCCACAAATTTCATACAACATGCGCAATTGCGGACTGAAACCGCACCAGCACGGCGTGCCAGATAAACATGAATGTGATTTTAAATTGCTGCACAATGTATCACGTGTTTATAAATATTTGGCCCAGATGAATCCGCGTACATGGAAAGTTATTAATGAAATGACGCCATCTGGGGGGCGAATGACTATTGACGAAGTATTTGCACAATTGCGCCCTGTAATAGACGGATTAATATTTAAACAACGCAGCCGTTAATAAATACTTGTTATCCGGCGCGATAAATGATAAAATAAATACCGATATGGCAACGCGCCATATTGGGGTATAGCAACCCGTAATTCGAGAGCGTCGATTAACAAAAAACATACATCGACGAAAAACTCCTGTCATCTGGCAGGAGGATGTGTGAAATATACCAAATACACCATACTATTACTCTCGAATATAGTTGCTAACCTCCTGCCACCGAAAACAAACGGTGGTATTGTTTTAAAGCAACCGGGGGGGGCACACAAATGCGAATAAAACAAATCTGGGCAATTTTATGCTTTGCGATTTTGTCCCTGTATAATGCGCATGCGGCGGATGATACGCCCGACATAAAAACCGATATCACCAGTTCTGATTTAACAATTTTTGATTTCACAGATATCAGGGCGCGCCTGGACCCCATAAAATTGTACATAATGACCCAAGATCCAGAGTTTGCGGAATCTTTGCATAACATGTCTGATGTTGCCCAGGTCGCAGCCGTACGTTCATGGCTGGCGGAACAATCACTGGAATATTACTTTGAATATTATATGCAAATGTTGCGCGACGAATCTGAAAAAACAGGCCGCAGGATAAAAAAAGAAGATTTTAAATACATGGATGTTGACGAGGTTTATTATTGGCTGGACCGTGGTGAACTGGACAACGAAGAAAAATGTTATAATTTCGAAAAACGCCTGGCGTGCGATTACCCCGATGGATTTACGAATTTTTCAATAATATATGACAAAACAAAAGAAAAAACATTGCGCGTTGACTTTGACCGCCCAGAGCAAAACAAAACATATTCCATAACAATTTCTTTGACCAATGATGGAATAACATACGACGAAAACACGTCTAATACAAGTTCGTATTTTTTGTATATTATAACCGAAGAAACTGATTACGACGAATATTATAAATGGCAAAACCAACAACGTGCCGATATTCGTGCCGGGATGATGATACCAATAAAATACGAAGGTGATGAAAACTCGCCATTTGCATATACTGGCACAGGATGGACCATGGATACCAGCAAACAATGGGCATCACAAAAGATGCCTGCCACAAAGGTGCGATCTGAATCAATGGATTGGTCATTTAAAGATTAGGGTCGACAAATGCGACAAACGATATTCGCCGTTATATATTTTTTTATCCCATGCATTGCAATTTGCGCCCCAATTGACGCATTGCCACCCAGCCCATATACATCAATGTATAAACAAGTCTCTGGCCTAGAGGCTGTAATCATGTATACCAGGGCTGACGAATTGTATAACGAATATGTTGCAGCGGTTGCGCGCGAACATTCCACGGCTAACAAATTGCTAGGTGGGTTGGCCATTGGGGCGGGTGGCGTTGGGGGAATGATGCTGGCATCTGGTCTGGCGGAACAGCGCGCGGATGAAAACGCAATGCGTGACATGACGGCATATATCGCAACATTCCGTTGTGATTATGGGGCGGGGCGAAATATCCAGGGCGGCGAAACAGAAATCATATTGCCCGCCGCAAATTTAATCGAATTAAAGAACGAATTTATAACATTGGCATCTGATGTAAAATCGCGCAAGGCAGCCTTGAACTTGCCTGATGGGATTGAATCCACTGTTATCATAGACAGCGCCACAACAGGTTTATATGACAACGCCGCGACTGGCATAACATCTGGCGGATACGCGTCTGTTTATCGTGCAATTACGGATTCTGACAGTACGGATGCGGCGGCAATTGCTGAACAAACGGTATCCGCAGAACAAAAAACAAAAACGGGCGCAATTGTTGGGGGTGTTGGGGTTGTCGGTGGTGCGGTTGGTGATTTGATAATAAATCGCGACAATAATTAAAAAAACGCCCAAATGGGCGCTTTTTATACATGTCCTTTCAATGCAATATATATTTGTCCCAAATCTGTCTTTAACAGTGTTGCCGCCAGTTTATCAGAATTATCCGCCTGCTGGGCACCGGCCAGTATTTTATCAAAACTGCGCACAAATTGTGTTGCCTGGGACCGGAACACGGCATCAGACTTTAACATTTCGCGAATTTGTTTTTTATCTGCGGCCGCCATCATTTTGGCCAACCACTTAGAAAATATCGTTTTATCCCCACCATGGTATTTTTTCCATACCACATCTGGAATTTCTGCACCCGTAGCCCGCGTCAAATCCAACGTTTGTTCATGCAGTTTTTCAAACATACGTTCGCTTTGTTTCAAGAAATCTTGACCGCTGACGCGCCCAAATGTTGCGCCCGGCGCGGTGCTGATTGCATCCATTGGCGCCGTTGCCCGCGCGACCATCATTTGTTTATTTAGCGTCTGCATGGTATTAACAGCCTTGGCATAATCAGACATTAAATCTATCATTTGTTGACGCGACTGGCCGGCCAAATCTTCTAACTTTGCCGCCGAATCTGCAACCGTAGTTGTCGATTCCGCAACAGTCGTTTTCATCAAATCGATTTTTTCATTCAACGAAGCAACAATTTTCTGTAAATTATCGCCAGTTTCCACAGAATCGCGCGCCAAATCGGGCAGGGCCGCATAGTATTTTTCTATCAATTCCGACAATGGCTGTAATTGCGCGGTCGTTTCCGCCGACATTTTTATCAGATTTGCCGATTGTCCCGACAGCTGTGTATGCGCGGTATTCATTTCTATCAATGTTTCGCGGACGCCGGTGGCCATTGCCTTAACCGATTCAGAAAATGCACCGGCCGCAGTTTTAGTATTTTCCAGTGTAGTATTCGCCACACCTGATACCGTCTTTAATTCTGATACAACAGCCGTAGCAAAATCTTTGATTTCGCCATTAAAACGATTGGTCAATGTTGCCAATTCTGTTGATATGTTTCGAATTGCGGCCTCGGTCGACGACGCAGAGCCCATCAACACTTCGACGGCATCGGTCAATTTCTGGACCTGTTTTTCCACAGATGATTCTGCCAATCGTACCTGGGCACCGACCACATTCGCCGTATTTGTTAATGTATTCATTTGGGTGGTCAGTTGTTTTTTTGCCTGTTTGCTGAACGTGTCCATCTTTTCTAAATGCTCATCCAGCAATTTATTATTCTTTGTCATAACGTCTTCATAATCACTGGCCGCCGCCTTGACGCTTTCGAACCCTGTGGCGGTTGTTTTTGTCATTTCTTCGATTTTCTGGGTCATATTTTCATATTCTGCCGTGGCATTTTTCATCTGTTCCGCGTTCGAATCAAATTCAGACTTTAATTGTCCCGACAATGTTTCACCCGTCATAACCCACGAATCTATATATCCCTGGATTTGTGCAATGCGTTCTGTGGTATCTTGGGACGTGGTGTCAATTTTTGACAATAACTCGTTGACTGTTGCGCTAAATTTTTCCGTCGTTGCACCAACATTATCCCAGTCTGGCGCCCCAACAACACCACGCAAATCCGACACAGTGTTTTCCAAACGCTGGGCCATAACCGCGATTTTTCTGGTCGCATCATCCGCCGTCATAACCAATTTGTCGTTTTGTTCACCCAGCGATTTTTTTAATTCCTGGGCAACCGCAATTTGCCCGTTCAGCGCATCGCGCATATTATTAAACCCAGATTCCATTTTTGATATTTCATCGGCCAAAATAGTATTTAACACACGTACTGCATCGGCCACGCGCGCGCGTTCTGGACGCGTCATCAGCGTTAACAACGATTGCATAACCCGTTGTGATTTACGCGAAACAAAAAACAACACCGCCAACGCAACCACCAACAATCCGCCAATTGTACCGCAAATAATCCACAACATTTGAATCGTAAGCATTTATTTCCTCTCCCTGGGTTATATTCCGCGCCAAATGCGCCAAATTCATATATTCTTGCAGTTCTATGAAATTTATACTAGAATCCAGAAAATAAAGCAAGACCAGAATGACACAAAAACGCACGCTTTCGCCCGCCCAAGACATGGCCGCAAACCCATCAGAAAACATAT
>JADINC010000039.1 GCA_017694255.1 Candidatus Enterousia avistercoris
TCGCGTAAAAAGGTATTATATTAATTTAATTCAGATAAATCGGTGATGGTGGTGATGCCGGCTTGGCGCCATTGCGCGCGGCGTGCATCAAGATCTAGTATATTGGTTTGGGCCAAATAAAGAACAGGGCGCACGCCGCGCGCCGCGGATATTGATAATAATGCGTCTATTGGTGATGGCTTTTGCTGGCCGGCGGCAAACCAGTTCACATCATCGGCAATCCAAAAATCAGGATCGTCATGTATGGCAATGGCGTCGCGGTCGGTGATAACAATTCCGTTTTCAATCGTATAATTTTTGCCATGTTCGGCCAGGTATTGCGTTATTGCATTGTCTGGCGTTGGGGATTGTTCAGATATGGATGGAACGCCAGAAGATGGGGGCGTGGATGGGCTGTCAAAGTCCAGATCTTGGAACATGGGCGAAAAATTCGGCATTTCTGGTTCTGATAAAAAATCTTCGTTTGGTAATTCAAAGTCTGATGGCAGTGGCAATTCGTTCGTGGATTGTGTTGGTGTGTCTGGGGTCGAGACTGATTTTTGAGAATTTGTCATGTTTGATAAATCGAATGCAGATGTTTGAATGTTGCCCATGTGATCCAGGGCGCGAATATACGCAACGCGCAATTCGGCGGGTACTGTATCTGGTATTTTCTTTTCTGGGCTGGGGGCGGGGGCGGTTGTTGGTTCTGGGGTTGGGGTCGGTTTTTCAGGGGCCGATGCGGGAACAGGCTGTAAAAATTTTGGTAATTTGATTTTTACTAGTGGGGATTTGTTGCGAACAACAATCAGCGTTGTTGCAATGTACAGTGGTATGGCCGCCAGTATCAATATGCCGAATACAAAGCCAGGGAATCCAACCAGTTTTGAATGGGCCAGTCGTATCCAGTTGGCGCCAGAAAACATATCGAAATTAAATAAAAATAATAAAATTGCCCACATGATAAATACATAGCATGCCGTCCATATGAATGCATAACGGTGGGTTTGAAAAAAATTCAATATACGTTTCATGTTTTTATTATAGACTGTATATATAATTTGTCAATATTTCTTGTGGTTGTATTTTTGTATCGAATGTTAAGAAAGTACTTTTATTCATGCTGGGTTTGTTGTATAATTACAGGGATAGACAAGGGGGAGTTTTTATGCATGGCATGCTGAGAAAATTTGGTGCATCTGTTGTTGTGTTGGGCGCGTTTGCCGTTGTTGCAGACGCGTTGGGTGCGGCGGCCACAGGGCGCGCGGCATATAATGTTACCCAGATGAATCGTACAGGAACGATGCAGGCGATGTCGTCGCAACGTATGCCGACTATGCCGACGTTGCCGGGAAATTCTGTTGGAAATTTATCCCCTGATTTGCCGACTAATAATTCTGGAAACGGAAATAATCCTGATAATCCGGATGAACCAGATGAACCAGATGTGCCGGAAACAGAATGTCCAGATGGTGGGGTCAAGGATTCTGATTATACAATAGAAGATTGTATGCGGGATGTTTTGTTCTGCGTGAATACTGGGGCGTTGCCGGGCGGTATTAATGACATGTTTGACGAAAATGTTCGCAATTCAATTGTGAATGGAATGGGGCTGTGCCGTGTCCAGGTTGAACGCTGTATAACCCAGGTTCGAAAAAATTGCGAAAATATATATCGTACGTCGGCAGATGTTTGGATTGACTTTAATGCGCGCCAGGTACAGCCTGCGTATTATAACTTTGTTTTGGGGAAAACAGGATTGACCCCGAACCAGGCGGAAAATACATGTCTGTTGTTGGATAGAAATACATATGGGGCTTCGTTTAGTGCGGTGTCTGGGACGGGGGCAATTACGTCAGAATATAATCAATCTGTTGGTGCATACAACAATCAAAATGGAAATGTTTTGGTTAAAACGCATCCAATGGGGGTTCAGGTTAATAATAATGGACTGACAGATGCCCAGCGTGGGCACTATGCGCGTTGGAATCCGACAACGGCTGAATGTCTGGTGCGTGTGGCGGCATATAACAAGGATACGCATATTAAAAACAGTTGGCTGTTTGGGGCGGCGGGTGATGATGAACCGGCCGAGGTCTGGCGCAGTACCGGTGATACATTTACATGTAATCGTGATTTGTTTGGTTTTTCGTTGATGAATAAAACCAGTACGGCCGCAGTTGTTGGAATTGGCGGTGGGGCAGTTGTTGGTGCCGGGGTTGGTGCAATCGCAGGACATGGCGCGCGTGCGTTTGATTGCAGTCGCGAAAAACATCGTGAAATGCTGACCGAAGAATTGCGTACGTATAGTAATTTCGGCGCAATCAGTGAATATATGGAAACCAAGATTTTGCCAAATGTTGATATAATCAGCCCACGTGAATGCGAAGAAGTTGTTAAGCTGTATGATAAATATACCGCGGTTAAATCTGCACTGAAAAATTGTAATACTGTTTCTGTTATAGAAGAAGAAATTACGCAATATACCAGAAATGATATTGTCTGTGCAGTAATTACAGAAACATCTGGGACGCCGGAAATCGATGTCGCAGAAGAGCTGAATAAATGCTTTGCGGAAATCCCATTTGCCCAGGTATGTGTTGGTCGTGGGTTTACAACGGTTGATCAGTGCCTGGATTTGTTAAACAGCCAGGCCACTGTGTCGAATGATTCAGCGGGTGATGATGGATTGTGTTCTTTTGAACCGTTGAATTTGGATCGTGCACGTGGAACGGGGATATATTGTTCTGCATCTGGGGATGCGGGATGCAAAAATTCGGTTGAAATCAGCGTTGATATAGATCGACTGCATGATGTGTTTAATGCCGAAATGGAAGATTTGCTGCAAAATGGCGAAAAATCAAATATGGGAAAAAGTATTGGTATTGGTTTGGGTGTTGGTGTTGGGGCCGGCAGTTTGGCCACAGCAATAACGGCCATGGTCGAACACAGCAATATTAATTGTCGGGTTGGTGATAATTTGGCCCAGGTTGGATATGGAAAATCGTATTCGATTGGTTCGTTGCGTGATTTCTATGTTAAATGGGGACTGCGTTTGCCAGATGTGGTGGCACCAACAGCAACGGCGGTTGATTGTGCGTCTTGGCGGCGTGCGTGTGGTACATTGACAGATTTTACACAGTGTAAAAATGCCCAGTTAAATTATCGGCCAGATGGGGCCGCGACCACAACTTTGGTTAGTTCGGCATGCGCAATTTCTGGCAGTGAATGTATAGAAAATTATCCAGTTGCGCGTTCGTATGGTGCATGTGAATAAAAAATCCCGCCAAATGGCGGGTTTTTATTTAATCAATTGCCAATATAAATATTTTTAATTCGTTGGCCAATTTTATTACTGCGGGTTTGTCCACGACAAAGCATGTTTTTGTGTTTACCACAATGCCACGCAAATGTGCCGCCGCAACCGCGCGCACAGTGTCAACGCCAATTGCAGGAATATCGATGCGCAAATCTTGGCCGGGTTTTGTCATTTTTGCAAAAACACCACTGGGCTTTTTTTGTTTTTTTCGCATGGCGACAACGCGTTCCAGCATTTTTGCGGTGCCTTCGGCGGCTTCGACTGCGATAACTTGTTTATCAACAACCACAGATGCGCCAATGTCGGCCGCGCCAATTGTATGAGAAACATCAATCGCGCGTTCAATATCATACTTATCACGCGATGTTGGTTTGGATTTGGTTTGGACACCCGCCGTTTGAAATGTCAGGTCAGGTGCCGCGTCTTGGGCGGCGACAATTTCGAAACCGCGCTTTTCCAGTGCTTTGTTTAATGCGACTGCCATAGAATCATAC
>JADINC010000040.1 GCA_017694255.1 Candidatus Enterousia avistercoris
GCGCAAAAACACAAAAGACTGGGTTTTATGATTTAATAAATACAGTGCGTGATATGCGTAAAGAACTGATGGCGCGTATTGTGAAAAAATCAACCGCCGAAAATGGCGAAGTTTGGTGCATTTCAAAACATTTGTTGGCGGCGTCTATGCGCGTGATGGAGGTTGGAACCAAGGCGCTGTCGGCGGGAAATACCGCGGATGCGTATGATTTGTTTAATAAATCATATGAACTGTATTCGTTGTTCTGGGGCATCAATATGGATTTAATCGATTTGACCGGGGTTAAAAAAATTGCGCCAGATGTTTATGAAAAATGTGCAATGCCAAATACCGTGGCGGCGAAAAATACAGACGCGCAGCCGGGGGCCAGTGTTGCAGAATCACGGTCGGCCGTGCGGCGATTGGGTGATTGGGTAAAAAATGCAGTTAATTGTTGCATTGAATAAATTCGTAGTTGATTCAACTGTGAAAAAAATGGTAAAATAGAACTCAGAGAGATGTAATTTTGAAAAAACGTGTTGCTGGTCTTTGCAAAAATTCATTGCTGTTTATGGCAGCGGTGGTGTCATGTGCGGCCTTTGCTGACACAACGGCCAGTCCACGTTCTGCCGCGACCAAGGTTGTTAATGTTTCTGCGTCGCCACGTTCGAATTCCAGTGTTAGTTCAAGTTCTGGTCGGGTATCGCGCGGGTCTGGGGTGCCATCCAGAACAACGGCGGATGCCACGATGTCGGGACGTACGGGCGCAACAACTGTTTCACGCAGTGCGGTGCGGCGCGATGCGGCAAATACATCGGCAGTGTCGCGGGCGGCAATGTTGCAACAGACGGTTAACAGGGATGCTGTGACAGGACGTGCGGGAACAGTGCGCCAGACGGTTATTCCGGGGTCGGCGGCGGCACGCAGTGCCACAAACGCGCGGGCGGCGGCATCGAATGTCGTGCGCAGTGGCGCGCATAGTGCGGCGTCATCGGCGCGTGCGGGGGTTAATCGTTCGGTTATTGGTGGTGCGTCGCGTGCATCAACGGCGCGCGCAACCGCGGTATTTACAGATGTTTCAAAAATTGGTGGTGGGTACGCCCAATGTCGTGAAGCCTATGCTACATGTATGGACCAGTTTTGTGCCAATGCAAATGATACGTATCGGCGCTGTATATGCAGTGGACGGTACAATGAATTTCGCGATACAGAATCCGCAATTGACCAGGCGCTGGGGTTATTAGCCCAGTTTGAAAATAATAATTTGACGGCGGTTAACCTGAGTGCCGAAGAAGTTAACGCAATGTACAGCGCAACCGAAGGTGAACAGGCAATTAAAAATGACACCAGTGGTGCGGCAGCGCTGCTGTCTGAAATCAGCGATTTGTTATCTGGAAATTCACGCAGCAGTTCGTCCAGCACGTCCAGTTCTGGGAACAGTGGTACATCATTGGGGATTCTGTCGGTTGATTTTACATCGGACATGGATGATATTTGGAGTAATACGGGCGATTCATCATTGTTTGATAACCAAAATAGCGTGGATTTGTCGACACTGGTGGGCCAAGATTTGTATTCCGAGGCCAGCCGTCAATGTCTGGAACTGGTAGAAGAATCATGTGAAAATGATGCGGTGTTAACTATGGCGCGCAGTGCGTACAGCATCATGATAACCCAGGATTGCAACCTGTATGAAAAGAACATAGATAAACAACGCGAAAGTCTGGAAAATACAATCCGGACGGCGGAAAAATATCTGCGTGAAGCACGACTGGAAGAATATCGTTCGCATAATTCTGCGGATGTGAATGAATGTTTGGGTAATGTGCGTACGGCGATTTTGGCGGATGTGGCATGTGGACCAAATTATGAAAAATGTTTGGATTATTCAGGTGCGTATTTCAATTCCACAACGGGTGAACCGATATATTCCCCGCGCCTGTTCCAGGCAAATGAATTGATTTTGTTGCCGGGAATTACCGATAATAATACGTCGGGTGATATAATTGGTTCGAATCCAGAATTTAATGCATTTTTGGACGGTAAACGTATGTTTGCAGAAAGCGCATTGGATACATGTCGCGATATATCAGATATTGTTTGGGAAGAATTTAAACGCCAGGCTATTATTGAAATTGCCCAGGCTCAAGACGAAAAAATCGAAGAAGTAAAAATGTCGTGTGTGGATACAATGGCGCAGTGTTATGATACACAAACTGGCGCGTTGCAAGATATGGATACAACGACTGCACAATATTCAGGCGCAATCAGTGCATATGCCGCACGGTCAATGTGCGCAGACCAGGTTATCGCATGTGCATCGCTGTATGGTGATACAGAGGGGTGCGAATTTGATGGCAATGGGCGGTTAACAGCGGGTAACAGCCCCAATGCCAATGATCGTTGTGGACTGACGGAACTGTTAAAGTTTGTTGATTCTGTTGATTCGGTACGTATTGCCGAAGGTTGTGAGACCGCGATAGATAATTATTTGACTGATTTGTGCACCCCAGAAACTGGCGAGATTGGATACCCATGGAAATGCCGTAGTATGACACGAGATGCTTTGAATAATGCTATCACAAATTTCGCAGAGCAAAATTGTACTATTGGTGGGAGCGCTGGTGATTTGGGTTTTGATTACACGAAGATGGCGACTACTGCAATGGAAGATATTACCGAAGCATTACAAATCCAATTAGACGAGCAATGCACAGAGCTGGGTGGGTATTTCTTGCTGCCTAGTGAAGGAAATCTAACCGGCAGACAAGATGCTGCTAACCTTGTCGCCTTCTATTCTAATGTCTATGGCGGTAATGAAAATATAGACTATGGACGCTGTGTAGAAAATACTACTATGATACAATGCCTCGCCTATAACGAAGATGGTAAAGATGATCTCGCTACGTATGATCAAGTCCGCGATGAATGCACATTCTCTGATAAATGGTACCAGGATAAATGCTCCCTGCTGGGCGGTTATATGGATGCCGGTGCCTGCTATGTGCCGCAGGAGAAGACTAAAAATGGAATAATACAATGAAAAAATTATTTGCATCTTTACTGGCAGTGTTCATGGCAATTCCATCGGCGTATGCGATACATACCAATTCTAATGTTTGGGGTGCATGGGGATATGGGGATGGTGTTAAATGGGATAGCGCCCAGGATTTTATAATTGATGGCTGTGTTGGCCAGGGCTGTTCTCATGGAACATGTGGTGATGAATGGGGGCTGGTCGGTCTGATTGCGCTAAATATAGTTGATCACGGCGGATATTTTTGCCCATATCAATTACAGTGTGCAAACGAAAGAAAAAATAAGCATACGTGGACGGTGTATTATTTGCCAAATGGATATGATGATAGCAAATGCGTCTGGCTGTGTGAAGATGGATATGGTGGAGAAAACTGCGAACCAATTCCAGAAAGTCGCCCAAGTTTTTGTGACCCAAATATTTTGACTACAGAAGCTGAAGGCATATATTCAGATATTAGTCTGAGAACTGACAGATGTGGTTCTGACCCCAAAGAAAGTACTGTAACTGGTTTTAGTTCATGGAAAGACGATTATGGCGGTGGTGTTTTAAACCGTAAACGTGATATATGGGAAACAGATGTTTTACTGGGGGCGATAAAGTTTTTGCAACATGGCGTTATTGCCGCACCAATAAAGGCACAGTGTGGGCGAAATAATTGGAGTGATATTGATTCTTATGTAAATACGTTGCACGCGGCGCCAGATTTAGCTAAATTATTATGTGCCCCGGGATACAGGGCAAATTCAGACGGCACAGATTGTGTTGCAATTAATCAAGACGTTTGTGAAATTGCAGGAATGACGTTGTGCGCATATTTCCCGCGTGATTCATATACCAGCGCCACGCACAAATTATATGAAGACACAGAAGCAGGATGCACAAAATATTTTTGCAGCGAAGAAGGAATGGCGTTCCAGGGTGTAGAAGACCCAACGTGTGTTGAATGTGGAATTCCTGTAAAATCTGGTTCGAATTTGGTTAATGGTACATGCGTTTCATGTGATACAGGGGAATATTACGATTCTGAAACGGGCACATGTAAACCTGCAAATGCATATTCTAAAACGGATTTACAGTATGGTTTAAACCAAACAAAAAATACCCAATCAGACGTAGATATGCAATGTTGGCCGGCCAAGGTACCAGAAGAATACGTTGAATGTGTTAAAAAGGGATATCGCGCCCAACCGATGGACAATAAGTTCCCGTTAGTCTGGGATAATTAGTCTGGGATAATAAGTCTTATTTTTATGATTCTGGTGGCATATAACCATTAAATATGCATTGTCGATATCTGTCTGGTTGTCGCCAGACGACACGAATGCATAGCCGTCTTGGCTGCATTTATACCGAAAGCCACCGGTACCGCCCTTGGAATTAAGACACGAATCTGACCACACCATTTCCATTGTTTCGTGGTCAAAGTCATTACTGTTCCGCCCGGCTCTGTGCATTGCTAGTCTAATTGGATTTGTAATAAAAGGCTAAGAGAGATTAAGAAAAAAAAGTCGCCCCCAAAAGGCGGCTTTTTTCTTCGATTTTTTAAGGGCGGATGACAAATTATTTTTTCGTGTTGCGGCGGGCGCGGAAAAATTCACGCAACAAGTGGGCGGACGCGTCCGCGAATTCAGGCATTTGCATCACGTTTGGACGCCACAGGTGTTTGTCTGTTTCGTATATGCGCGCGTTATGTTGCAGTGCCCCGCCCTTTTCATCCGCCGCCGCAAAATAAATATTGCGAATGCGGGCCAATGATATCGCAGTGGCGCACATGGCGCATGGTTCCAGGCTGACGTATATATCGCAATCGTCCAGAAACTTTTGGCCCAGACGGCGACACGCACGATTTATTGCGACTATTTCTGCGTGTAATGTTGGATTGTGGCGCATTTGTACCATGTTTTCACCACAGGATATGATTTCGCCATTGCGCACAATGACGGCGCCAATTGGAACGTCGTCGTGTTTGGTGGCGTGGTGTGCTAAAATTAGTGCTTGCTTCATAAACTGCATATTATACACTGTAGCGTATGGATTCTAAATTGCAAATTATTTCCGGACGTTTTCATGGGCGCAAACTGTATTTGCCGCCAAATGCGCGCCCAACCCAGAATCGCGCACGGGCGGCGCTGTTTAATATGCTGGGGGCGAGACTGGTTGACCCGATGGAAAAACTGAATGTGTGGGACGCTTTTGCAGGCAGTGGTGCGTTTGGTATAGAATGTCTGTCGCGATATCCAAATGTCAATGTCGTTTTTACTGATGTGGATACAGAATCTGTGAAAACGATAAAAAAGAATCTGGGGATGTTGAACGTCGGTGCAAATGGGCGGGTTGATATGACGGATGCAATTGCGGCGGTTGCAAAATATGGTGCGATGGCGGATTTGGTGTTTGTTGATGCGCCATATGATACGCCTGAATTGGGGGCGGCGTTGGTCCAAAAACTGGCCCAGGTGGCGCACGAGAAAACAATTCTGGTGTGGGAACAAGAAGCCGCGCGTGCGCGCGAACTGCCAGATGGGTGGCGCACAGTGCGGGACAAGCAGTATGGACGGGCGCGCTTTTTAATCGCAGTGCGTGAATAATTGAACAAAAACCTTGATTTTTCGATAATTTTGGTAAATAATATGCGCCGCATGACACCCTTGGAGGTCGTGCGCAACGTAAAACAAACACATTAAGGAATGAAAAATGGCTATTAAATTAAATGCTCAGATTCGCGGGCGTGTCGGCAAGGGGGCCGCGCGTAGCGTTCGTAAAAATAAAAATGTCCCCGCCGTTATTTATGGTGAAAAGCAAGCCCCAGTCGCAATCGAACTGAATGGGCGTGATTTTGAAGCGTTGCTGAAAACACCTAGTTTACGGACCAAATTAATCGAAATCGACACAGAAAATGGACATGAAGATGCAATGCTGATGGATATTCAATATCATCCAGTATCTGATGCGGTTGTTCATGCGGACTTTAAGCGTATCGATGTTAAAAAACCGGTCGAAGTTAGCGTGCCAGTCGAAGTTATTAATGCCGATGTGTCCAAGGGTATTAAACTGGGCGGTGTATTGAACTTTGCGGTACGTAAGGTCGCAGTGCGCGGGCTGGTTCATAATATCCCAGAAAAAATCACTGTTGATTTAACAGATTTGAACATTGGTGATTCTGTGCACGGTACGGATTTGGTGCTGCCAGATGGGGTCGAATTGGGACTGCACCAGGCGGAATTGGCGTTCGCAACCATTGGTGGTAAAATGCCAGATGAAGCAGATGCAAATAAAAATGCTGCGCCAGCGGCGGCAGCCACAGATGCAAAAAAATAATCTTGGTTATGCAACGTTTTTTACCGTCCCAGTTGGGACGGTTTTTTTTATTATTTTTTTCCTGTGGTCTTGAAATGATTTTTAATGTTCACTATATGGTATGCAAACAAAATTGCACAAAGTTTCAGAAGGAGTGAAAAATGGCAAAAGTGTTGGGTATCGATTTGGGTACAACTAATTCCGCTATGGCGTTCATGGACGGAACAGAACCAAAAATTATCGAAAATTCCGAAGGACAGCGTACAACCCCATCGGTTGTTGCATTGACGTCCAGTGGCGAACAATTGGTCGGTATTACTGCAAAAAACCAGGCGGTAACAAATCCAGAAAATACAATATATGAAATTAAACGCTTGATGGGATTGCGGTATGATAGTCCGGCGGTCAAAGAAATTGCGGCGCGTGTGCCGTATAAAATTGTCGCAGGGGATAATGGTGATGCGTGGGTAGAAATTAATGGTAAAAAATATGCGCCGTCCCAGGTTTCTGCAATGATTTTGGCAAAATTAAAGAAAGATGCCGAAGCGTATCTGGGGGAAACAGTTACAGACGCGGTTATTACAGTGCCGGCGTATTTTAACGACTCGCAACGCCAGGCAACCAAAGATGCGGGACGTATCGCGGGATTAAATGTTTTGCGTATAGTAAATGAACCGACCGCGGCGGCGTTGGCATATGGTTTGGATAAAAATAAAAACGGAACAATTGCTGTGTACGATTTGGGCGGTGGTACGTTCGATATTTCTATACTGGAAATTGTTGACGGCGTGTTTGAAGTAAAATCTACAAATGGCGATACTGCATTGGGTGGTTCTGATTTTGATGCGCGTATTTTGAAGTACTTGATTGATGAATTTAAATCCCAGACGGGTATTGATTTGTCAAACGATAAATTGGCACTGCAACGCTTAAAAGAAGCAGCGGAAAAGGCGAAAATCGAACTGTCGTCCAAGACGACAACAGATATTAACCTGCCTTTCTTGACGGCGGACGCGACGGGACCAAAGCACTTTAATACAACATTGACACGGGCGAAATTGGAATCTTTGGTTGACGATTTGATTCAAAAGACTATTGAACCGTGCCGCAAGGCTTTGAAGGACGCGGGTTTGGACAAAGGGCAAATTAGCGAAGTTATTTTGGTCGGCGGACAAACACGTATGCCAAAAGTTCAAGAAACGGTCAAAGAATTCTTTGGTCGCGAACCACACAAGGGCGTTAACCCAGACGAAGTTGTTGCACTGGGGGCCGCAATTCAGGGTGGTGTTTTAAAGGGCGATGTCAAAGACGTTTTGCTGTTGGATGTAACGCCATTGTCGTTGGGTATTGAAACGCTGGGTGGGGTGTTTACGCGTTTGATAGACCGTAACACAACAATTCCAACCAAAAAATCCCAGGTGTTTAGTACCGCCGAAGATAACCAGTCGGCTGTGACAATTCGTGTGTTCCAGGGTGAACGTGATATGGCTGCAGATAATAAATTGTTGGGTCAATTTAATCTGGAAGGTATTGCCCCGGCCCCACGTGGTATGCCACAAATTGAAGTGTCTTTTGATATTGACGCAAATGGTATTGTTCACGTTTCGGCCAAAGATAAAGGCACGGGTAAAGAACAGGCAATATCTATTAAGTCTGATGGCGGGTTAAGCGAAGATGAAATTAAACGTATGGTTGACGAAGCGGCTGCAAACGCTGATGCGGATAAGAAAAAACGTGAATTGGCCGAGGCCAAGAATGCCGCAGAAACCGCCATATTTAGTATTGAAAAATCACTAAAAGAACACGGTGATAAAATCAGTGCGGATGAAAAGAAAGCCATCGAAGACGCCAAAAAAGAACTGGCGGACGAGCTGGCAAAATCAGACGCAACCGCGGAAAGTCTGAAATCAAAAACAGACGCGTTGGCGGAAAAAGCAATGAAACTGGGCGAAGCGGTTTATAAAGCGTCCCAGGAAGCGGCCGCGTCAGAAAATTCGGAATCAAAACCGAATGAAGATGGGCCACGTGATGCAGATTTTTCTGAAAAGAAATAATCGTAATCGTGTCAGTAATGCTGATAAAAAATGCCCCAAATGGGGCGTTTTTTATTTGCGGTTTTCGCCCTGGTGTCGGGCCGCCGATAACGCGGTGCGCAAAGACTGTTCAGCAATTTGACGCAGCTTTTGTGCAAATGTGCGCATGTTCATGGCGTCGGCCACACTGTCTGCGAAAATTTGAGATATATATTCAATTTGTGTTGGTGCGATAACGAAAACATCGCTGGTTATATTTGATGGATTTAATTTATATACTGGTTCACGCATTTCTTATGGCCCCCCTGTCCCGGATTTAAGGATTTTTTATTATAAACTACTTGTTTGTTTCTTTGTTTGCATTATATCATAAAGTATCTTGACCGCAAGGCGCAAAATTGCTATACCAACAGGAGAAAAAGACAAGGAAAATAGTATGTTAAAAGATGTTATTGGAAAAATTCTGGGGTCGGCCAACGACAGAATTGTAAAATCGTATGATAAAACGGTTTCTTTGATTAACGATTTGGAACCTAAATATCACGCAATGTCAGATGAAGAGCTGCGAGCGCAAACGGATGTGTTGCGTACGCGACTGGCCAATGGAGAAAAAGAAAAAAATATTCTGCCAGACGCATTTGCCCTGGTACGCGAGGCGTCTATACGGTCGATTGGTTTGCGGCACTTTAATGTTCAATTAATTGGTGGTATGGTTTTGACAAACGGCCAAATCGCCGAAATGAAAACAGGTGAAGGTAAAACGCTGGTGGCGACGTTGGCATTGTATTTAAAGGCGTTGCATGGTCGTGGGGCCCACTTGATTACGGTTAATGATTATTTGGCGTCGCGTGATGCGGAATGGATGGGCCAGGTTTATCGTTTCTTGGGGATGACGGTCGGTATTATCCAGCACGATATGACAGATGATGAACGTCGTGCGGCGTATGCATGTGATATTACGTATGTAACAAATTCTGAATTGGGGTTTGATTATCTGCGGGATAATATGAAGTTTTCCAAGGCGCAACAGGTTTTGCGTCCATTGTTCTATGCCATTGTCGACGAAGTGGATAGTATTTTAATTGACGAAGCGCGTACACCGCTGATTATATCGGGCCCCGCCGAAGATACCAGTGAATTGTATGAAAAAGTTGACGGCGTTGTTGCAAAATTGGGGGCCGATGATTACAAGAAAGACGAAAAAGATCGCCATGTAACATTGACTGATGCGGGTGTAGACAATGCGACGCGCATGTTGAAAGATGCCGGGCTGTTGGTTGGGGATAATCTGTATGCGTCGGAAAATGCAGCGCTGGTTATGCATATTCAACAGTCGCTGTTGGCGCATCATTTGTACCAGAAAAATGTAAACTATGTCGTGCGTAATGGTGAAATTTTGATTGTTGACGAATTTACTGGGCGCGTTATGACGGGACGGCGTTTCGGCAAAGGATTGCACCAGGCAATCGAAGCCAAAGAACACGTCCAGGTCCAGCCAGAAAACCAGACTGTGTCCAGTATTTCTTATCAGAACTTGTTCCGGTTGTATCCTGTGCTGTCGGGAATGACGGGAACCGCCATGACCGAAGCGGCCGAATTCGAAGAGATATATAAACTGCGGGTGGTGTCTATTCCGACAAATCGGCCTGTGGCACGTATTGATCATCATGATGAAATCTATCGCAACAAAGATGAAAAATATGACGCAATTATAAAACAAATTGCGGAATGTATGGAACGCAAACAGCCGGTGTTGGTTGGTACGGTATCTATTGAAAAATCCGAAGAGTTGGCCGCAATTGTGCGTAAAAAGCTGGGGATAGAACCGGCTGTCTTGAACGCAAAACATCACGAGTCAGAGGCAAAAATCGTTGCACAGGCTGGCGCGCCCGGGGCTGTTACAATTGCGACCAATATGGCGGGACGCGGAACGGATATTAAACTGGGCGGTAATGCGGAAAATTTAATTGCGGAATTATCACCCGAAGATCCAGATTATGAATCGAAAAAGCAGGATATTTATAGCCGAATTGAAAAAAATAAAAAACAAGTGCTGGATGCGGGCGGACTGTACGTAATTGGTACTGAACGGCATGAATCGCGTCGTATTGATAACCAGTTGCGTGGACGTTCTGGACGCCAGGGGGATCCCGGGGATTCAAAATTCTTTTTGGCATTGGATGATGATCTGATGCGTATATTTGGTGCGGCGCGTTTGCAAGGTATGCTGACCACGTTGGGGTTAAAGCCTGGCGAAGCGATTACGCACCCGTGGATTACCAAGGCATTAGAAAAAGCGCAAAAGCGGGTCGAGGCCAGATACTTTGAATCGCGCAAAGAATTGCTGAAATATGATGACGTTATGAATGAACAGCGTGGCGTTGTATATAAACAGCGTGATGATTTGATGACGTCAGATGACCTGGCGCCGTTGGCACGCGAAATGATTGGTGATGTTGTTGAAATGATTTGTGAAAACAATATCCCAGAAAAAGCGCATCCGGCAGATTGGAATTTGCGCGGGATACATGATGCGATGATGCGTGCGTTTGCGTTGGATATCACTGATATTGAAAAATGGAAAACAGACGAAACAATATCAGAACGTCGCGCGTATGAAATATTATATAATCTGGCAATGCGTCGGTATAACCACCAGGCTGAAAAATACGGGCCTGAATTGATGCAGATGGCATCGCGCCAGATGATGCTGGGGGCGCTGGATACAGTGTGGAAACGGCACTTGCAACAGATGGATTATTTGCAGACAGGAATTGGCCTGCGTGGATATGCCCAGAAAAATCCGTTGTATGAGTATAAGCGCGAGGCATTGGGGCTGTTTAAAAATACGATAAATAATTTCAAGATATTATCTGTATCGTATGTGTGCCGTATGGAATTAACACATGCGGATGTTGCAGCAACTGAACGTGAGCGGGCCCAGCATGATGCCGCGCTGAACCAGGCGGGCGAAGCGCGTCGTAATGCGCCGTGCCCATGTGGATCGGGATTGAAATATAAGCATTGCTGTGGCAAGTTGAAGTAATAAAAAACGGGGCATTGCCCCGTTTTTTTTGTTATTTGCTTTCGCCAATATATATGCCCATATCGTGTGCAATGTCCAGTAATGGGTCGTCGGGTGAAACGTATGCATCTGATGTTTGTAAATCTGGGATGTTTGGATCGGTGCTGACATATCCAGAATTGAAAAAATCGTTCAGACTGACTGTTTTGCATTCGCAATCGTTTATGGCAGTCATTACATATGTTTCATTATTTGCAATTGCGTTTAGTGCGCAATCAGCAAAGCGGGTGGCCAGTATTCTGTCTGCGGCAGTTGTGTCGCCGACGCGTTGGGTGTGTTCGGGGTATGCCGTGCGATTTGTGATGCCGGCCGCGGTTAATTTGCGCGATATCATATCCGCCGGGCGACCAGAATGGCCACGCAGTGATATGCCTTCGGATGCCAAGATTATCCCATAATCCCGTGGCGCGTTTTTGATGTGGCTGATCAGCGCGTTTATGTCAAATTTTATTTCTGGAATTAATATCGCTGATGCGCCAATCGCAATTCCAGCGTTCAGGGCCAATTGGCCACAGTCGCGTCCCATTGTTTGAACAACGAACCAACGGTGATGACTGCGCGCGGTCAACATTAATTGATCACAGAATGATGTTAACTGTTGCACGGCCGTGTTAAATCCGATTGTTCGGTCGGTCAGCGGAATATCCATATCAATCGTTTTGGGAATGCATATTAATTGCAGGCCTGAATATATATCGCGGTTGCACCATGCCAAAGATAAACTGCCGTTGCCACCAATTAATATCAATGCATCCAGTTTTAGTTCATTCAGTGATTTGCGTAATTGTTTGTTAAAATATGCCAAGCGCCCTGTTTCGGCGGCGGTTTCAAAATTTAACGCCTGGGGGCGACCGTTGTGCAATAAGCTGCCGGCCATGCGGGCGAATTCGACAGGTAATGTATCTTCGTTAAATTCAATAACGCGTGGAGGTGTTGTGCACAGCCCGTCTGTGCCGTCCAGAATGCCTAAAACACGCCAGCCACGTAATGTGGCACCACGGTAAATTCGCTGAATCACCGCGTTCAAACCAGAACAATCGCCACCTGTTGTCATAATGCCAATTTTTTTCATGTCTGTCCCCCGTTTTTTATCCTGTAAATTATATCATAAATAAGTTGACAAAGAAATTATTTTTGCGATAATTTGTCTAGACTTTAAATCACAATTTTCGCAGGAGAAGCGCAACATGTTTAAAAGCAAAAACAAATCTGTAAATATCGGTAAAACAAAACGTTCCACAGATGATTTGATTGATAATGCAATTGCACAGCAAAATGATTGGATGGAAAATCGGCGTAATTTCGCGCGGCGGTTTTTAAAAACGCTGAATATATTTGCGCGCCCTGGCCCAAAGAAAGATGATGTGGCGAATGCGGCGGTGGCGGATGTTCAAACAAAATCCCAGACAAAACGCAACGGAATTGCGGCGTATTGGTTTCCTGTGTTGTGCGCGGTGCTGGTTGTGCTGGTCGCGGTGTGGGTCGCGTTTGTTCGAACCAGTTCCAGTCCTGTGGCGGTTGTGGTGGATCCGGCTGTCCCGGCGGAACAGCCTGTGGCGGCGCCTGCACAAACAGAACCGTTTGCGCCGATGTTTGATATCGTGCGTATTGAACCGGCTGGCACGGTTGTCGTGGCAGGACGCTGGATGCCGAATAAAAATGTATCGATTGTTGTAAATGGGGATATCGTCGCAACAGAGCGTACTGATGATAACGGTGAATTTGTGTACGCGCCATCGCGTGAATTTGAACCAGGTAATTATACGATTTCTTTGATTGGGGTTGATCCAGAAATGAAATCTGAAGAAAACGTGTTTGTGTATATTTCAGCACGTGGGTATAAAAATTCTGTATCGCTGTTGATGACAGACGAAGGCAGTACATTGTTACAGGCGCCAACAATGTTGGTCGATGGTGATTTATCTGTATCAAAAATAGACTATCTGGATACTGGGCGTATCGTGGTGTCCGGGGATGCATTGCCGCGTTTGCGTGTGACATTGGCACTGGATGACGAGTATCTGGGGGTGGCGCGTGTTTCGGATCATAAGCATTTTGGTCTGGGGGCGGATGTCGGTGAATTGACCCCGGGACAAGAATACAAATTGACAATTCGGTTGCATGATGGTGATGGGCGCACAATTGCCCAGGTAACACATGAATTTGAAATGCCAAAAATGACAGGCGATGATGATACGTATTATACAGTTCGTCGTGGGGACTGTTTGTGGATAATTGCGCGTAATTTTCTGCGTCGTGGCGTGTTGTTCAGTATTATCGCAGATCGGAATAATATTGAAAATCCTGATTTAATTTATCCAAACCAGAATTTGCAAATACCAACGGGGGCATCGGCAAAATGAATGAAAAGCGTCAAAATGAAATGATTTATCGTACACAAATGGATACGAAACACGAAATGGATTTAGCAGGATTATTGGCAATGATTTCGTCGCTGGAAAGTCGTGCAAAATTGGTTCGTGCAATTGCGGTTATTCGTATGCTGGACAACATGCGTAAAAATATTGAACGCAGTGGCGTAAATAAAAAAGTCTTGCGTGCAACGCAAATAAAATTGGAAAAAATCCAGGCGGAATTGATAGATTACCAGCAAAGCATCAGATAATAATATTTGTTGTTATATGGGGGGGGGGATTTATGTCTGGCAGGAATAATATTTGGGTATTTTGTTGGAATACTGTTGTTCTTGATAATTATTCCCGGGGCGATGTATGGCGTTGCGGTTAATTTTGTTATGCCCATAAATTTATTGGTGTGTTGCGTACTGGGGGTGTTGTTGGCAGTATTGGGCATGGTTTTTATGATTTGGTCAAATGTTGATATGGTCAGAATTGGTCGCGGATGTCCAACAGATGGATTTAATATCGCATTGGGCGAACGCACCAAGAAACTGATTGTCAGTGGACCATACCGGTATACACGAAATCCGATGTTGTTTGGTACATTTGTTTTCTATGTTGGATTGGCGTTGTTGTTTAATTCATATTCTGCGTTGGTTGTGCCGATTGTATTTATTTCGTACATGGTGTGGCATGTAAAAAAATTTGAAGAACCCAGATTGTATAACGATTTCAAAGACGAATATATTAGATATAAAAACACCACCCCATTGTTGTTTCCAAAATTGAAAAAATAAAACCCGACGCCAGGTCGGTTTTTTATTGTTGCCATAATCGTTTGTTGGCAAAGGCTTGACCAGAACCGCTTTTTAGGTACATCTCAAAATTTTTTGCCGATGTTTCATCTGAAAAAGCAATGTAAGTTATTAATTTCCATGGTTTGAATTTTGCCGTATGTTTGGAATATCCAGCATTATGGTCCGCCAGCCGCTGTTTCAAATCTGTGGAATAGCCAACATATCTTTGATTTGGAAATTTTTCAGATTGTATAAGATAAACATAAAACATATGAAAATATTATTATATTCAGCCACACTTCGTCAAGACTTCGTGTGGCACTCCTTTGCCTGTGCGGCTCGTCTGGCGTGTGGCGCAGCCACCCGAAGCCTCGCCGAGGCGAAGGGTGGTGCGGGCGAAGGGAATGTATAATTCCCTGCCGAAATCAATCCAATCGTAGGATATACTCTTGGTGATTTCGGCGGGTCCCTTTCACTGCGCGCAAATGCGCTACGTTCCGAACCCTCTGTGTCGGGTTCTATTCCGTCGCCGACAAAGCCAAAAAACAAAAGCCAACAC
>JADINC010000041.1 GCA_017694255.1 Candidatus Enterousia avistercoris
GTATCGTACTATATTAAAAAGGCATTAAAACTGAAAATCGGTTCACATAAACCGGGTCGTGATTTTGTTGGTACAATTACCAAAGATCAGATTCGCGAAATTGCCGAAAATAAAATGCCAGACTTAAATTGCTCTACCATTGAATCTGCTATGAATATTGTTGCGGGTCAATGCCGTTCTATGGGCGTCAAGGTGGAGGATTAAGCGATGAAAATTACAAAAAGACAAAAAACATGGGCAAATCTGGACACTGATAAAGTGTATGCATTGTCAGACGCGATTGATGCGTTGCGCGCATATACGTCCAAAAAATTTGATGAAACACTGGAATTTGCCATCCGTTTGGGTGTTGATGTGACCAAGGCTGACCAGAATATCCGTGGCATGGTATCTTTGCCGAATGGTACGGGTAAAACAGTTCGTGTTGCGGTATTTACTGTCAACAGCGCCGATGAAGCCAAAAAGGCCGGTGCGGATGTTGTCGGTGGCGAAGAACTGATTGAAAAGGTTGCTGGCGGCGAAATCAACTTTGACCGCGTAATTGCAACGCCGGATATGATGCCAAAGATGTCAAAAATTGCACGTATCCTGGGGCCAAAGGGTTTGATGCCGAATCCGAAATTGGGTACGGTTACAAACAATGTTGCGGACGCCGTTGCCACGGCCAAAGCGGGTCAGATTGAATACCGTGCGGAAAAGCGTGGTATTATTCACGCGGGTGTTGGCAAAATGTCGTTCGCGACAGATAAATTGGTTGAAAACATCAATGCGCTGGTTGACCAGTTGAAAAAGGTTAAACCAGCATCGGTCAAAGGTCAATATATCTTGGGTGCATCGGTTGCGACGACCCAGGGACCTGGATTAAAGGTTGATGTAAAATAATTAAATCGCGGCGGGGTGCACCGCCCCGGCCGCGTACAGATTTCTGTCCAAGACTGATGGTGCCCGGGAACGGACTTAATTGCCATCATAGACAAAGAAAAAATTCTTTGGGGCAGAAGCATAGCCCCACCCAGTAGCAACACTGGATGGATAGTTTAACAAGAACAGGGATTTTAAAGCATGACTTTAAAATCTTGCAGATAAGGGTAAAGATATGAGACGCGAAGAAAAATCAGATTTGATTTCAGCGTTGCAATCGTCCTTGAAAGATGCAAACGGTGTTTTCGTTGTTGAAAATCATGGTTTGACAGTCCAAGAATTTGAAACATTGCGCAATGAATTGCGACCATTGGTTTCTGTATTCAAGGTTGTCAAAAACCGTTTGATGAAGTTGGCGTTAAAAGACACCGACTTTGAACCCGTATCCGATATGTTAAAACGCCCGACTGCGGTTGCGGTTGCAACAGATGGTCTGGCGGTTACCAAAGTATTGGCCAAATTTGCAGATGAACATCCAAACTTGACCATTATTGGTGGTAAAATGGACGCGGATATTTTGGGTGTGGACGATATTTTGCAATTATCCAAACTGCCGTCCCTGATGGAAATTCGTGGTACAATTGCGCGTATATTGGTTGAACCTGCATCGCGCCTGGCCCGCGTTTCCGCAGAGTATGGAAAAAAGAATTAAAAACAAATCCAGAACCACGCGTTCTGATTATATAGGAGCAAAAAATGGCAGACATTCAAAAATTAGTTGAAGAATTGTCAAAATTGACTGTTTTGGAAGCGGTTGAACTGTCCAAAGCATTAGAAGAAACATGGGGCGTCAGCGCTGCTGCGGCAGTTGCTGTTGCTGCGGGTCCGGCGGCAGCCGCGGCCGAAGAAAAATCGGAATTTGATGTTATTCTGTCCGATGTTGGTGCAAACAAGTTGGCCGTTATCAAGGCTGTCAAAGAAATGACAGGCTTGGGCCTGGGTGAAGCCAAGGCATTGGTTGAATCCGCACCAAAGGCAGTCAAAGAAGCCGTTGCCAAAGATGAAGCCGAAAAAATGAAGGCGACATTAGAAGCGGCCGGTGCCAAGGTTGAATTGAAATAATTCATCCCGCACCAGCACGGTGCAAAATAAAAAAAGTCGCGGTTATGCCGCGCCGCCCGCCGCCCACCTGGGGGATTTTTCCCCAGGTGGGCACAAAGGCGTAAATACATATACAGATATTGTTTCGTTTGCAAAACGCACAAAAAAAAGGATTGATACCCATGGCAGTTATCCAGAAATTCAGAAAATCTTTTGGAAAAAGTTTTTTGCAAACTCCGCTTCCTGATTTAGTAGAGATACAGTATAATTCTTACCGGGATTTTTTGCAGGCTGATACAGATCCGCAGGCCAGAAAGAACATGGGGCTGCAAAATGTATTTTCATCCATGTTCCCCATTCATGACTATGCGGGTATCGCTGATTTGGAATTTGTTGAATATACATTGGACAAACCTGTCTATAATGTAAAAGAATGCATGTTGCGTAATTTAACATATTCCAGCAAATTAAAATTGAAGCTGAGATTGATTTTATGGGACATCGCAGAAGACGGCAAAAAGACCCTGCGCGATATCAAAGAACAAGAAATATTTATGGGCGAAGTGCCGTTGATGACCGAACGCGGCAGCTTTATCGCATCTGGTGTTGAACGTGTTATCGTATCCCAGATGCACCGTGCCCAGGGTGTCGTTTTTGCCACCACCAAGGAAGCCAAGATTGCTGGCAACCCAATTACATATACTGCCCGTATCATCCCAGAACATGGTTCATGGATTGATTTCGAAGAGTCTAAGGGTGTAATCTATGTCCGTATTGACCGTCGTCGTAAAATTCCGGCAACGGTTTTATTACGTTGTCTGCCCGCGGCCGAAGATGAAAAGAAATGGATCGCAGATCCACGTAAATCAACCATTCGCGGCATGGACGATACAGAAATTTTATCCGCGTTCTATAAACGCATTCCATTGAAATTTGATGGTAATATGTGGGTTGGACAAACAGACGCATTCCAGGGATTGGAAAAATATCGTCTGAATTATGATTTAATTAACCCGCGTGATAAAAAGCCTTTGGCGGCCAAGGGCGACCGTATGAACGCAAAGCGTTTGAAACGTGTTATGGACGCGTCCAAAGAATTTGGAATTATGCCAGATGCGCTGGTTGGCGAATATCTGTTTGATCCGATTATGGATGATGCGGGTAATGTCGTTTATCGTGCTGGGACCGAAATCACCGAAGAGGTTTTGTCTGATTTGGAAAAAATGAATGTCAAAGAAATTTCATTAATTTCTATTGATAACACGACAATTACGGCACATATGCGCAATACGTTGATTGCGGACAAAACTGTTAATCGCGAAGAAGCATTAATTGAAATCTATAACATCATTCGTCCAGGCGAACGCCCAACGCTGGAAGCGGCGATAAACCTGTTCATGCGCCAGGGATTTGACGCGGCGTATTATGATTTGTCCGCCGTTGGCCGTTTCAAGATGAACAAGCGTCTGAAAATTGATTCTGGTAAAAAGCCCGAAGATGAACGTCTGTTGACGAAGTCTGATTTCTTGGCGGTATTGAAAACGCTGACAAATATTATCGACCACAAAGATACTGTTGATGATATCGATAATTTGTCGAACCGCCGTGTTCGTACAGTTGGCGAATTGCTGGAACAGAATTTCCGTACTGGTATGGTTCGTATTGAACGACTGGTTCGCGAAAGTCTGTCATCGCCAAACATTGCAAACATGCAACCCCAAGATGTTATTAATGTAAAACCATTGATGTCGTTGGTATCTGAATTCTTGGGCACATCGCAATTGTCCCAGTTTATGGATGCGTATAATCCGTTATCAGAACTGGAACACAAACGTCGTATTTCTGCGTTGGGGCCGGGCGGATTAAATCGTGATCGTGCGGGTATTGACGTCCGCGACGTTCATCCGACACATTATGGACGTCTGTGTCCAATTCATACACCCGAAGGTGCAAATATTGGTCTGATTAACCATTTGGCGACATATGCGCGTGTAAATCCATATGGGTTTATTGAAACACCGTACTATATTGTCGAAAACAGCAAGATTACCGATAAAATGGTATACTTGACGGCGGACGAAGAACTGGGCCATAAAATTGCCCAGGGAAATACCCCAACAACAGCGTCTGGGGTTTTGTCCGAAGACATGGTAACCGCGCGTGTTGACGGCGAATTTACCATGGTGCCAAAGGAAGAAATTGACCTGATTGACGTTGAACCACGCCAGGTGGTGTCTATTGCGACCGGGTTAATACCGTTCGTTGAAAATGACGACGCGAACCGTGCGTTGATGGGGTCGAACATGCAACGCCAGGCTGTTCCATTATTGCGTGTCCAGGCGCCATTGGTCGGTACCGGCATTGAACGCGAGGTCGCGCGTGATTCCCGCACCGGCAAAGTTGCAAAACACAGTGGTGTTGTTGAATCTGTGGATGCGAACCGTATTGTGGTTAAATGTATGAACAGTCGCAATGTCGTGACGGGTGTGGACATTTACAATCTGGAAAAATTTGAACGCAGTAACAGTGAAACATTAATCCATCAAAAACCATTGGTAAAGGTTGGGGATCGTGTTTCTGCGGGCGATATAATTGCCGATGGTTCATCAATGAATTATGGTGAATTGGCATTGGGGCGCAATGTCTTGGTGGCATTCGTTCCATGGCGTGGATATAACTATGAAGATTCTATTGTTATTTCCGAACGCATTTCACGCGATGATGTTTTCACATCGGTAAAGATTGTTGAAAAAGAATTCAAGGTTCGTGATACCCAATTGGGTCCAGAAAGCTTTACCCGCGACATTCCAAATGTCAGTGAAGAAGCGCTGAAAAATCTGGATGAATCTGGAATTATTTATGTCGGTGCGCGTGTAAAACAGGGTGATATATTGGTTGGTCGTGTTTCGCCAAAATCTGAAACATTATTAACCCCCGAAGAAGCACTGTTGCGTAATATCTTTGGTGAAAAGGCATTAAATGTCAAAGATACATCACTGCGTGTTGGACCGAACGAAGAAGGTACAGTTATCGGTGTTAACATCTTGACCCGCCATGGGGTAAAGAAAGACGAACGCACCCAGATGATTGAACTGCAAAAAATCGAAAAGATTAATAAAGATCGCGAAGAAGAAACGTCAATCATGGAACGTGGCTTTGCGGACCAGATTTTCCAAATTGCCGAAGGTATGGTAATCGATGCTGGCACGGGCAGTTTGAAGCCATTTGTTGGTAAAAAATTGACCCAAGAAGTATTCGATGGCATTAAACCCGCGGATGTGAAAAAACTGGTTGTTCGCAATAAAGAGGCCCAGGCGAAAATTGACGAATTGCGTGAACAGCATGTTGCGCGGTTAAAGGCGTTAAATGAAAAGGCCGATGCCGAAGTTGCCAAGGCAACAGAAAGCAATTCTTTGGGTGCCGGTGTCTTGAAAGAAGTCAAGGTTTACATCGCGCACAAAATGAAATTGCAGCCTGGTGATAAAATGGCTGGACGCCATGGAAACAAGGGTATCGTGTCCAAGGTTGTTCCAATCGAAGACATGCCATACATGGAAGACGGAACCCCCGTTGACCTGGTATTAAATCCGTTGGGTGTGCCATCGCGTATGAACATTGGTCAGATTTTGGAAACACACCTGGGGATGGCGGCGCGCACTTTGGGCCAGCAAATTGGTGCTGTTCTGGAAGAAGTGAAACAGAAACGCGCCGTAACAGATGACCTGCGTGCGACAATTGGCAAGATTTACGGCAAAGAAGTATCAGAAAAACTGGAAAAGATGACTGATACAGACGTTCGCGCCGAAGCGGCATTGTTGCGTGATGGTGTTCCAATGGCAACCCCAACATTTGACGGTGCAACACCCGAAGACATTGCACGTATGTTGAAATTGGCGAAATTACCAGAATCTGGCCAATTCACACTGTATGACGGTATGACGGGTGAAAAGTTTGCACGTCCGGTAACGGTTGGTGTTATGTATATGTTGAAACTGCATCACTTTGTTGATGACAAGATTCACGCACGTTCGATTGGTAATTATTCTTTGGTAACGCAACAGCCTTTGTCTGGTAAAGCCCACATGGGTGGCCAGCGTTTGGGTGAAATGGAGGTTTGGGCACTAGAAGCGCATGGTGCCGCCCACCTGTTGCGTGAAATGTTAACGGTAAAGTCGGACGATATTGTTGGTCGTACCAAAATGTATGAATCCATCATTTCCGGCAGCAATGATTTCCAGACCGGCACGCCAGAAGCGTTCAATGTATTTGTTCGCGAATTGCGTGGTTTGGGATTGGCGTTAACACCAAAGAAAATAGATTAAGTTATTGCCCCGGTGGCAGATTGCCACCGGCAAATAACGATAAAAGCGACTGAAAGGAGCAAAATATATGACCAATATGTTGCAAAAGATATTTGGACAAATTGAAACCAAGGAACAGTTTGACGCACTGCGCATAACCATTGCGTCGCCCGAAGAAATTCTGTCCTGGTCTCATGGCGAAGTAAAAAAGCCAGAAACAATTAATTATCACTCGCTGAAACCAGAGCCCGAGGGACTGTTCTGCCAGCAGATTTTCGGTCCGGTCAAGGATTATGAATGCGCGTGCGGTAAATATAAAAGAATAAAATTCCGTGGTGTTGTTTGTGAACGCTGTGGGGTCGAAGTTGGATCGTCTACGGTCCGTCGCGAACGCATGGGACATATTAAGTTGGCTATGCCTGTTGCGCATACATGGTTTTTGCGTGAAGGTAAAATCGCAACGCTGTTAAACAATCTGCCCCAGAAAAAACTGGAACAGGTTATTTCATACGATGCATACATTGTTATTGAACCAGGTTTAACAAACTTGAAACAATACGATGTTATCAGCGAAGACGAATATCAAAACGCGGTCGAAGAATTTGGTGCAGATGCATTCCATGTTGGCATTGGCGCCGAAGGTATCCGCAGCATTATTGCCAACCTGGATATGGGTGATGAACGCACACGTCTGCGCGCGGAATTAGCCGAAACCAAGTCCGAAGCTAAACGCAAAGGATTAATTAAACAATTAAAACTGGTCGAAGCGTTCTTGGATTCCAAAACAGAACCGGCCTGGATGTTGCCAGATGTTATTCCTGTTATTCCACCGGATATGCGTCCGTTGGTAACTTTGGATGCGGGGCATGTTGCGGCGTCTGACCTGAACGATTTATATCGTCGCGTGATAATTCGTAACAATCGTTTGAAACGCTTTATCGAAATGCATGCACCGGAAATCATTGTTCGCAATGAAAAACGCATGCTGCAAGAAGCGGTTGATTCGTTATTCGATAACGGACACAAAGCGCGTCCAATGGTGTCCCAGAACCGCCGGCCATTAAAATCGCTGTCTGATTCATTGCGTGGTAAATCGGGGCGTTTCCGTATGAACATGTTGGGTAAACGTGTGGACTATTCCGGTCGTTCGGTAATTGTGTCTGGACCGTCATTAAAATTACACCAGGTTGGATTACCAAAAACAATGGCATTGGAATTATTTAAACCGTTTGTTTATGCGCGTCTGTTGGCGGGTGATTATGCCAACACATTAAAGACCGCACGCAAAATGGTTGAAAATGGCGAAGATGTTGTATGGGAAATTCTGGAAAAGGTTATTTACCAGCATCCTGTATTGTTAAACCGTGCGCCAACATTGCACAGATTGTCACTGTTGGCATTTGAACCGGTCTTGATTGAAGGCAAGGCAATCCGTCTGCACCCATTGGTCTGCAAGGGATTCAATGCGGACTTTGACGGCGACCAGATGTCTGTGCATGTGCCGATTTCATTAGAGGCACAGCTGGAGGCGCGCACATTAATGTTGTCATCGAACAATGTTCTGTCGCCGGCGAATGGCGAACCGATGATTGTGCCATCCCAAGACATGGTGTTGGGCGTGTATTATATTTCACTGATTAACGGTGAACACACGGATAAATCACCGCGCTTTGCCAATATGGACGAAGTGAAAATGGCGTTGGAAAACAAATCCATCACATTGCACACACCAATTGTCGCGCGCATCAATGGCAAGATTTACAAAACAACCGCCGGTCGTATGATTCTGGGCGAATTGTTGCCGAAATCTGACAATATGCC
>JADINC010000042.1 GCA_017694255.1 Candidatus Enterousia avistercoris
CATTTGCTGCGCCATCATTTGTAGTGTCTGTCGTGTTGCATTTTCGTATTCATAACGCAACAATTTCAATTTTTGTTTTAACTTTTCAGGCACATCACAGCCAGAGCTGTACAATCCACGACCATTAAAAGTTAAATATGCACCCCCAACAGAATTAAAATTCTTGGAATACTGGGGCGACAAATTGCCTAACAAATGTTGTTTTATTGTATCGTCATTCTGACCGGCACAAGCAAGCACTATACGGCGTTGAATCTGTTGCATGTGTTGGGCAATGTACCAATTTTTTCTGTTCAACAAATCGTCAATGCCGTACGAAACCGCCATACAAACCTCATCAAATGTTGGAACACCTGTGCCAAGATATGCGGTTGCATATGCGGAAACCTCATCAAGAGCATACAGTCCCGATATTTCATAATAGTTTTTCATGGTAAACAAAGGGTTGCCATATTTAGAATTTTCCAGATGCTTTGTTTCATGTGCAATCGTCTTTGGCTCTTCCAATCTCAATAATTCTGCAGTTTCCCGAATAACATCATCTGGCCCCAGAATTAAATCCGGTGCGATTTCATAACGGTAAACTATAACATCATTGCTGCCATAACAAGTGTCCCCACCAATCATTGGCTGCCTTCCAGAACGATACGCATCGATATTTAAACTATTTATCGTCCTATTCACATATATAATTTTAACCTGTTTTTCGGGTTTGTTTTGTGGCGCATCAAGAACAGACGACTGATTTGTCGTCTTTGGTTTAAAAAAATTCAAGATTTTTTCTATAGTTGTCATAGCAAAATTATTGACAACAACACATCATTTGTCAATATTTATTTTGAATTTTCCACAAAATATGGCATAATTACTGGGACAAAATTAAAATACAGGACAAATTTATGAAAGCAGATGCACACAAACAGGTTCAATATTTGCGCCATGGGATGGAACAATTCCTGGCCGATGAAGACAAACATATCGCCAATGGCGCACCGCGCCTGCGTGGCGAACAGTTTCCTGCCGCACAGTCAAATAACTGTTGCCGTTGGTATGAATTACCGCAAACTGCTGTTTGATAACTTTGAACTAAACGGATATGAACCTGATATCAAATGCGCGGATGGCATGGATGCACTGACCGTTGCAATGGCAGAAATTGAAAAGACCAAAGCACTACAATCATCAACAGCCGTCAAGAACGCAGGCAAATATTCACGCGATGGTTTGACAAGTTTCAGCATATTTTATTTCCCTTACTTTTCCAAAATCTTTTCCAAGATGTATTCATGGTGCCATTCGCCGTCAATGAACGCAGTATCGTGTAATATACCAACTATTTCCCAGCCCTGATTTAACAAATTGCCCAGCGAACGAATATTTTTGTGCCGAACCCCGGATTCTAGTTTATGCACACCGTTTTCAAATGCCCACTTTTCAATGATTTGTTTGAACTTAGTCCCCAAACCATTTGATGTGTATTTTTCCAAAATAGATGTCGCAGTGGTGGCCACTCGCCCAGAATAAGGATGCCCAACTTGCTTCTTGCTGATGCTGGCGGTTCCAACCAGAATATCACCATCCCAAGCACCAATAAACAAATTATTTGGATTTTCATAAATCTGGATAGATTTTTCACGGTCTTTTTTCGGTTGGCCAGCATACTGCCATGTCCATTTTGCCCCAGGACCACGAGTGAATTTTTCAAGATACTTCATCACGGCATCATAATCATCGGCACGCAATGGACGGATAGTCACAACCTTGCCATTTTTCAATTTGAATTTAATTGCGCGTTTCATTTAATCTCTCCACTGTTAAACAAGGCTAAAACCTCGTCAAAGACAGGTTCCGCACCAATGTATTGCATATTTCCCAAATCCTGGACAGGGAACCATTGCGCTGGTTTCAGATACTGTTTTTCATCTTCGGTAAGATGCGGCATATCATTTGAACCATCAACAACCCGACACAGATAAAACAACTGCAAGCAATGGAAATTCTTGCCTGTCTTGAAACTTTTGTACAGCGATGTATAAACATTCATCAAGCGAACCGGTTCAACATCAAATCCGGTTTCTTCTTTGATTTCCCGTTTCAGCGCGACAATATGATTTTCCCCCATTTCAATAGAGCCACCCGGAACCGCAAACCGCCCATTTGTCGGCAGCAACAATACCTGGCCATCACGAATGACAACACCATAGACCGCAGGATTGAAAATAAGTTCCGCTGAATCAACCGAATAGGATTTACCATCTATATCATGAACATTTACCAAAGGCATAAAATCCCCCATACATTATTGGGTAATATTTTATCATAAAATCTGGCAGTTAGCAAATAATGCCCAAACGAGCGGTTTTTATTTGACAAAGAAAATTCCACAGCCTAATATGTAAAAAATGTGTAAAATGTATGCGAAAAGCAAATATCAAATCCCTACAGATTTTTCTGAAAAGACACCCCAAAATTCCTGTGTAAAAAATATGTAAAACTGAAACTATATACGGACCAGCTTAAACCAGCCTGTATGCAGTGATATGCACAAATGTTAAACGGCCATTTTTGCCCGAAATTCAGGTTGTATTATGCGGAAATCTGGGATTTTTTGTTATGTAGCATATGTGGAGTCAGAGTCCGGAGTTCTACCATTAAACTATGCCCCAATGCGGGACGCATTATATAATGCATTAGTGCAATTTGCAATTAATTTTTTTATTTGATAATTATTCGTGAATCCAAAGGGATTTGGGTTCGGGGTCATAAGAAAACCTTTACCAAATCGGCATAAACTTACGTTATGTCGCAATCCGCACGGGGATGATATGCGGCGCGATGTGCGCCTTTTATTATCCACCACCCCGTACAGGTCGGGGGCCGTCAGTTATACAACAGGGACGCAAGCGGACCTGATTCAGGTTTCCCAAAGGCTGGCGGGGTCACGATTTGGTTGATTTTCTTAACTCCCCGACCGCCAAATCTGTACTGGATTGGCGGTGTATTTTTTTAGGGAAAGAATCACAATAATTTATGTTGACGTTTTTTCTGGGCATGATACGCTGGGATACACGAAAGGCACTTTTATTCATAACACCCCCAAAAAAAAGGAGAAGCGTATGGCGACATACAAACATTTATCAGATTTATTAAAAATCTGTTCCGTGCTGCCCGCGTTGGCAATCATGCCCGCAATGGCAGAAAATGTTCCGGACGCAGCGACCAGCCCTGACCAAGTGTCCAATTGGTCTGATCATCAATACGACATGGATGATAACCAGAGCCGCGAAGGTGGTATAATAAAAATCAGTGACCAACAATGGATCGAATTTATTATGCTGGATCCGGCCGATGGCAATACAATTACTCTAAACAAGACCGAAGACAATACAAACGACGTCCATGGCCAGGGTGCTATTTTATATAACAAAGGGAAAATCGATCGGATTGCGGGCACGGCGTCAAATAACACAATCATTAACAATTCCACGGTTGCGAACAAGGCCACTGCAAACGGCGGTGCGTTCGCGTTATATGGTGGAACAGATATCGGCACGATTGATGTCGACTTTATCAAAAACAGCGTCCAGGCAGAATACATCGGCGGTGACGGCACGACCGAATATACCAGCAAGAAACAAATTTCTGCGGGTGGTGGCGCCATACATATCCAGGGTGCATTCGGCTCCACAGGCACGGCCAAGATTGATAAAATCAATGGTGACTTTATTGGCAACAGTGCCATAGGTGACGGATATGCCAATGGTGGTGCAATTTATGTCAAGGCCGGTGCCGGCGACCGTGACGATGCAGGTGCCAAGGGCGGCGTAACCATCAACAGCATTAACGGTGACTTTGACGGCAATTTTGTCATAGCGAAAACCGGAACAACCACAAATGCCGAGGATTCAACAGGTGGTGCGATTTCTATTAAATTGGATCCAAACGCATCAGACGCGGACGCCACAGTGGCCGTTACTGGTGATTTTAGAAACAATTATGTAGAAACCAATTTGACACGCGCATTGGGTGGTGCGATTTATAACCAAGGCAATTTAACAGTTAACGGTGATTTTATTAACAATCATGTTAGCTCGAAAGCTGAAAAGAGTTCCAGTGGCGGTGCGATTTATAATACTGGAAAATTGACCCTGGGTGAAAATCTGGAATTTAAAGGCAACCGTGCCGACTATGCTGGTGGTGCGATTTATAATATTGGGGATATGGGGGAGCTAAATGGCATAACATTCTATGATAATCATGCATTTGGAACGCATACCGGTGCTGCAGGTGGTGCAATTAATAATGCGAATCTGGATGGAAACAGTGGCGGTACAATAGAATCGATCATTGATTCTATGTTTGCGAATAATAAGGCATTTTCGGGCGCTGCGATTCGTAATCAAGGAAGTATAGGTGATATCAAAAATACAAAGTTTCATAATAATGAAGGCGGTAACGGCGGAGCGATATGGAATGGAACATGGGGAGCCATCGAAAGTATATCTGGTGATCAAGAAAATACAAAGATTGCTAATATTAAAAATTCCGAGTTTGTTGAGAATACCGCTTTGTTCGGTGCCGCACAGCAAGGTGGCGCAATCACGAATGCAGGTACAATAGATAGTATAGCATACACGCTATTTTCTGGCAACAGGGCAGGAAAAAAAGGTGGTGCCATTGCGAATGTAACGCCACAAAAGCAAGACCCAGATGCAGTCTCAAAAATTGTGTTTGATACGGTTGTATTTGAAAATAACCATGCGGGCGAAGCCGGTGGCGCGATTTATAACGTTGGCACAATCTCTTTTGATGGCGATAATGTCTTTCGTGGTAATACAGTCGCAGGTGTTGCAAACGACATCCATAATGTCGGCACAATGAAGGTTGCATCTGGTACAACAACGCTGGGTGGTGGTATTACTGGTGAGGGTACTTTGACATTGGCGTCGGGTGCAACACTGAATATCGGTTCGGCCAAGGTTGTGCAAAACACAATTGATTTGGACGGTGATATCATTGCGTCTATTGTTAACGCGAATTCATTTGGCCAATTTGTTGGTCATGTTGATTTGAGCGCTGATTCTGAACTGACATTAGATGTTGGGGCAGCGGGTGAATACAGCATATTTGGCAATGCAGAAATCGAGGCAGACAAAATCACATATAATGATAGTGTGTTTAACCTGACGACCGACGGCAACAAGATTGTTGTATCGACTAAATCAGTTGATGAAATCATGGAAAATACAAATCTGTCGACGGGTGCGGCAAACGCGGTCAGCATCATGGCCAACACAAATGACGATGTGTTGAACACGATTTCGCTGCGTGCCCAGCAAGACATGGTTGCGGGTAAAACCGGCAATGCTGAAAAAGAACTGGCCAAACTGAACCCAGATGACAAGCCGGTTGCACAATCGGTCGCATCGTCTGTCCAGAACCAGGTCTTGTCACTGGCGGCGGGCCGTATGTCGGGTGCATCGGTCGGACGCAGTGGTGGTGATTTGACATCTGCGGATTACGGCATGTGGGTCCAGGGTCTGTACAACCATTCAAAATACAATGGAAAATTCACCGGCGATACCATGGGTATTTCTGTCGGTGCAGATACACTGATTGATGGTAAATACACACTGGGTATCGGTTATGCATACAACGATACTGATGTCGATTCGAATTCACGCGATACTGCAATCGAATCGCACAGCGTATTCCTGTATGGCCAATACAAACCGAACGAATGGTATGTTAACGCGGCGTTGAATTACACAATGTCAAACTATACAGAATCTGCCGATGTGTACGGTGTGAAATTGGCAGACGCCGAATACGATGTTAATTCATTCGGTGGCCAAATCATGACTGGTTACGATTTTGTCGCGGGTAACCCGGCATCCATCTTTACACCAGAGGTTGGCGTGCGCTATCTGCATGTTGCCCAGGATGCATACCAGGGCACATTGGGCGACGTTGACGCGTTGGATACAGACTATCTGACTGGTGTTGCGGGCATAAAGTACGCGTTCGAAATCGAATCGGATTCTGAACTGAAATTCCGTCCAGAACTGCGTGCGGCGGCAACATATGACTTTATGTCTGATGCAGCTGTGGCCACAGTAAACGCGCCGGGCAACGTATCGTATGTGATTGACGCGGATCGCCTGTCACGCTTTGGTGGTGAATTCGGCATCGGATTGGCGGCACAATATCGTGGACTGGAAGTATCGTTGAACTATGAACTGGATCTGCACGAAGATTACACTTCACAGACCGGTATGTTAAAGTTCAGATATGACTTCTAAAAAAATCCGAACGATAAAAAATCCCCCAATCGGGGGATTTTTTATTACAAATAAAATCACGATGAATATAAATTTATTGCAAGAAATTTACTTTGTTTTTATGATAAATGCATCTGTAATAGAAAGGGGAATCAATGTCTGGGGTCAGAGATTTTAGTAATATATTAAAATTTGCCGCGGTGGTTGCATTTGTGGTAAATGTGCCGGCACGCGCGGCGGATAGAATTGTTATTGGTGCCGGGGAAACAGGTACACTGGGGAACCAGCACTATAATGGATATGAAAGCGATACTGAAAAAGGTGGCGTGGTTTCTAATGCAGGGACGCTGGGGATAGATTTTGGTGCATATATTTCAGGAAACAGTGCCGTAGCCGGGGGGGCAATATGGAATTTGGGCACAATTAATGCAGCGCAATGGTCCAGTGGGTATATTAATTTCTATAATAACCATGCAACTGGTGGTGATGGTGGGGCATTGTATAACAATACTGGGGCGGCGGTGAACAATCTGTCGCACGTGTTGTTCCAGAAAAATACGGCTACTGGTAATGGTGGGGCGGTCTATAACAGAGGGGTTATTAATAGTATCAGTGCTGCAACGTTTGCAGAAAATGATGCAAAAGAAACAGGGGCGGGTGGCGCAATCTGGAATGGTGGAACGTTGGACTGTGTTGCCGATTCGCTGTTTATGCAGAACTATGCGGATATCGGTGGCGCAATTAATAATACGGCAAATATAGGTAGTATAATCGGTACGGAAAATTCTGAAACAGGAATCCGATTCGTAAATAATATGGCAATTAATGGGGATTCACAAAATGGTGGCGCAATCGCGAATTCTGGAAATATTGGTTTGATTGATAATGCCACGTTCAGCAGTAATCAAGCAGGTAAAAACGGCGGCGCAATTTATAACGTGGGAAATAACGCGACAATTACAATTGCTGATGCGCATTTTGTCGGGAATGTTGCGGGAACGTCAGGTGGGGCGATTTATAACGGCGAAAACCAAACTGTAAATCTTACAGGGACGGTGTCTTTTGTTGGTAATCAGGCTGGGGAAGCCGCAAACGATATTTATAACGATGGAATAATAAATATTCAAAATGGCGCAGAAGTAAAAATAGGCAGCGGAATTAATGGTAATGGAACACTGGAGTTAGAATCTGGTGGGGTGCTGGATATTGGAACCAGTGTGGTGGAACAGGGAAAAATTAATCTGGGGGGGGGTGTTCATATGTCGGCGATTACTACGGGGGCATATGGGCAAATACACGCGGATGTGATTAACACAGGGACTGGGAAAATTGAACTGAGTGTTGGATCGGCTGGGACATATGATTTGTTCAGTGGTGATGTTGGTGAAATGTTGGAATATAATACTGCTTTGTTTGATATGGCCACGGAAAATGATGGGAAATTAACATTTACAACCAAAAGCCCAACAGAAATTGCAGAAAATGAAAATCTGACGCTGGGGGCGGCCGCGGTTGTGGTTGGGTTGGCTAATGCAGATACGTATTCTATGGGGGTCGCGTCGTTGAATGTGCAACAGGCGCTGGCGGATGATAATATACAATATATAGAACAAGAAGCAGGACGGTTGCAGGCGAATGATTTGCCGGTGGCGCAATCGGTCGTAAATGCGGTGCGTTCGACACTGGTTTCAATTGCAGATGGGCGGATGCATGGTAATCTGGGGCGTGCGCGCAGTGCAGGTGATGATGCGCGGGTGGCGTACGGCGTGTGGGGACACGGAACGTTTAATCAGACAAAGTTTTCAGATGAATTTACCGCAAATATGCGTGGGATATCTGTTGGGGCGGATGCGCTGGTTGGGAAAAAATTTACAATCGGTGCAGGGTATGCGTATAATAAATCTGATGTTGATTCTGGGGCACGGGATACAGATGTTGAAAATAATACCGTTTTTGTATATGGGCAATACCAGCCTGGTAAATGGTATATAAATGCAATTCTGGATTATACAATGTCGAACTATACAGATGTGTCAAATGCGTTTGGTTTGGTGTTCGAAACAGAATATGACGCATATGCATTTGGTGGGCAAATCATGACGGGGTATGATTTCGAATTTGGATTAAGCCCAGAAATTGGTGTGCGCTATTTGCATCTGGGCCAGGATGAATATGAAAACATATTGTCCAGTGTTGATGTTGGGGATACAGACTTTTTGACCGGGATAGTGGGCGCGCGTTATGCGTTTGGATTTGATTTTGAATCTGGACTGAGGCTGGGGGCAAATTTGCGCGCAGCGGCAACGTATGATGTTTTGTCTGATGCCGCCGTTGCAACGGTTGCAATACCAAATGCGACAACGTATCAGGTTGATGGGCGCGCGCTGGATGCGTTCGGTGGTGAATTCGGTGTCGGGGTCGGTGTTGTTTATGATGGATGGGATATTTCAATCAACTATAATTTGGCAATGCGCAGTGATTATACATCGCATACAGGAATGCTGGAATTCCGATATGATTTCTGAACGCCGAAAAAAAATCCCCAATTGGGGATTTTTTTAATTATCCGAGAAATATTTTGAACGCTGTTTCTGGGATATTGATTCCATTTTATCGAACATATCTTCGGCGGCAGATTTATCCGCGGGCATATCGCTGGACGCCATGGTGTAATCCGCACCGTTTAATACGACTATGCGTTCGGGTAATAAATTATCCCCAGAACATTTTATATAATACTGGGCCGGGTCATAATATTTGCCATAACATTTTTTGTTTTCAGATGCAACATATCCGTATTCCGCCAATTCGGCACATGTTGGGGCGTCCGCATATGTTATTACACCATTCGGCAGATATTCATCCGGACTGTCCAGTGGAACACCGTTACACCAAACCTGGACGTATTTTCCGTTTACCATGGCCATCGCACCATTTGATACAGTTTTGCGTACGCCAAAGCAATCGCCGTTTAATTCATCGGTATCAAAATCAGATTTTATTTTATTGCCCGCGCGTATGTCAGAACGTGAAACAGGAACAGGTGCGTATTCGGTCGCGATTAACGCGTCGGGGCAAATCAGTTTCATACCCCAACACTTGTCCGTTGTGTCCCATAATTCTGTGTCGTATCCCGTGCCCATATGTGAATAGCAATCGGTCGGACTGATTTGACAAATTGTGCCACGTTCCCACCATGGGGTTGCACCAAATGCCATGGGGGATAACATTAATCCAAATATTGAAAATGCAAATGTTTTTTTCATTTCGCTCTCTTGGTCTTTATTGTATCAAATTTTTTTACCTGTGGCAAGAAACTTGTACCGTAATCATGGTTCTGTTGTTTCAGACAGACCGGTTGTTGCGGTTTGAACACTGTCTTTGTCGGCACAGTATCCCCATTTCGTATTAGCGCCTGTTTCGTCATAGAAATAGTTGTATAACACATGTTTTGTAATATCGTGTTGTTGTTGATTGTCGGCGTTTGGTATCCATTGGGCACTGACCCATGTGCCGCCCAGACGATCGCATTCTTTGGATAATTCTGTGGCCATGTTGACGCGAATTGAATCCATAACATCGTTAATATCGCCCAATATTTCGGTTGGTAAACTTGTCGTGCCGTTTGTAATTTCTTCGGAAACAGATGGGCGAACACATACCTGGGTCGCATAGCGCACCATTTTTTGGTACAGACTGCCGACATAGTCGTCGCCGCAATCGGCATTTAAACTTTCCAGTACGTCTGTGGAACATTCGTAAGGGGCTGTTCCGCCACTGCAAATACATTTGTCTGGGTCTGGGTCTGGACATGGGCGACATGCGTTGCCGGCAATTGGGTTTTCGTTATATTCCCATTTCATCGTTTCTTCGTTATATGTGGCTAAATAATAACCTTCTCTGCATCCGGAATATTTGCGATTGGTGGGACATACATAGCCAGGATGTGTA
>JADINC010000043.1 GCA_017694255.1 Candidatus Enterousia avistercoris
TAACCGCACGCTTTAACGTAATAGTACGCGGTTCTTCACCTTCGGATATAACGGTCAGTTTAACCTTGGTCCCCGGGCGTCCCTTCATTTTTTTAGTAGCCTGGTTCAACGTCAAATCAAACACCGGTTCATCATCAATATGTGTTATATAGTCCCCGGCCTTGATACCCGCCTTGTCCGCGGGCGTATCATCAATTGGCGAAATTACACGTACCGCACCGCGATCACTGGTAATTTGAATCCCCAGTCCCCCAAATTCACCCTGGGATTTATCATTAAATTCCTTGAAATCATCCGCTGACAAATATGACGAATGCGGGTCCAGTGCCTGCAACATGCCGTTCATCGCGGCTTCCAGCATTTTTTTTTCATCGGCTTCTTCGACAAAATTATCACGTGCTGTTTCAAACACCAACGCCAATTTTTTCAACTGTTCATAAATTTGTTCATCGGTCAAGTGCTCTACCGGTTCATCTTTCTTTGATTTATCGGCCCCAAACGCGACCACCGGCATTAATAAAGCAACTAAAATCAATAACTTTTTCAACATCCGCATTCCTTTCAAGAAAATTATTAAATTCCAGACAAAATACAGCATAAAACAAAATCCGCCGCCCCGCAAGCCCGTTTTTAATAAAAAAACGACAAAAATATTGACAAATTAATTTTAAGGGTTATATTTATAGAGAATATGCTAATGAGGTATCTAATATGACCAAGACACCAAAGTATGCGAATCAAATTGAGCAAAATCGTAAAACAATAACCCAGTTATTGTCGGGTGCCAACACGGTCAAACGATTAAATAACTTAAATTGGCTGCGTCATGAAATATCATATACCGAACCCAGAACATTATTTTATTTGTCCAGCAAAGACCAACAACCATATCTGGATTATAATTCAATGAAAAACCTGGGGTACGCATACGATTATATTGTTGACAACCCCATGAAACACATTGACGCCACTGAAATATGCAAAATCCACAGCATTCTGTGCACAGACACACATATCCAGGGCGGCATTTTCCGTACCAGCGACAAAATATTAAAAATAAATGTCCACGGTCGTCGGATGCACGCACCCGATGCACGCGAAATACCATTTCAGATAAATGAAATACTATTCAAAATGAACAAGGATAATATCAGCCCTATTACCAAGGCATTTACTATCCACTATGATTTAATTGCCCTGCAACCGTTTGACGATTTCAACAAACGCACATCACGCCTGATAATGAATTGGGTATTAATTCAAAACGGGTATCGTCCTGTCGTTTTTAACCAGCGCACCGACAAACAAAAATATATTGACGCATTTACCAGTTATGCAAATGGCGATTGTAAAGCATATATGTCGTACATGGCGGGTTGTCTGGCCCGAACCCAGCGCGAAATAATTCGTGTTTTACACAATTCCAGAATGCAGTAAAGGAATTTATATAAATGGCAGACAAACTAAAAAATCTTAAAAATCACGGGCGTGAAACATACGCTGTATATTACGGTGATGAATTCGTATTGAAACGCCCACTGCCAACAACCAATGCTGCCGGTCGCGCCATGTGGCTACGCAAGCAACATCACACCAAACAAATAATTGATGAAATTCGCGCACTTGATAATCCGCTGTACAACATTCCATCTATGAAATTTATTAATGATGATGAATACCAAATACTGGAAGAACGCGCCCCTGGCGAACCACTAACCGCGAATTTATACGCAAAATTAACAAAACGCCAACAATTTGAAATCATAAACAGTTTTGCCAGTTTCTTGGTCGACATGAACGAATTAAAACCAATTGGCGATATTAAACGCCACAAAATTGCAGATGATTTAAAATTTTCCCGTCTGGACAGTTTTATTGAAAACAAAATGTCAAACTGGTTCACTGTACCCGAAATAAAACGGATGGCCAAAATCCGTGATGAAATTGGGGTATTTGAATACGACACCCGATTGGCATGGTCGCACGGCGATTTAAATTCTGGCAACGTTTTATATGATGCCCAGACCAGCAAATTATCATTCATTGATTTTGCTGAAACAAACTATCGATTTATCTATCGCGATATATTTGGGCCCGTTCCTGTTGAATTAGATATATACCGTCGTGTATATGAAACGTATTGCCAATTGCACGACAAATCGTTATATCAAATGCCGGGCATAAAGAATGACAGCCTGCGTGAAATAATGAAATATCGCCTGATAGTGGTTGGATTACGCCGTTTTATCAAGGCCGCCGATGATTTGCGTCTGAACCCCACCAGTGAAAAAAGCGCAATAAACAACACAGAAAAAGTAAACTTCATGCGCCAGCAAATTCAGAACTTTATAAACCTGGAACGCATTTTTCAAAACAATCGATAAAATCAGTCTTCTTCTTTGAACAGTTGTGCTGGGTCAACAGCTTTGTTGCCACGCCGAACCTCCAGATACATTTCTGGTTTATCTGGATCCATGCGACCAACGGGCTCGCCCGCCAGAACCTGTTGTCCCAGCATAACGTTTATATCCCCCAAATTCGTCATAACCGTGTTATATCCGTTTTTATGCGACATAATAACCACACGTCCAAATCCTTTGAAACTGTCGGCAAACTTAACCTCGCCATCTGCTGGCGCCATCACCAACGCATTACCACGCACACGAATCCGCCACCCATCAGACTTCAACCCCAGTGCCGTTTTTTCACCAAAATGCACCACCACCCGGCCACGAACGGGCTGGTTTAACTTACGTAATGAAAAACGTGAATCACCCGACATTTCCGAACTCCCCACGCCGGCCGATAATTCAGACAAATTTTTTGCGCGCGCCGACAAATCACGCAATTTTTTTTGCAACGCCGACTGTTGCGTACGCAGTTTCTGATTTTGCGCCGAACGCGTCCGCAACAATTTATCCAGTTCATTTTTTTCATTTGCATATCGCTTTGCGGTCCGATCCAATTTTTCTTTTTCAATCGCACGCTGTTCACGAATTTTTTCCAGTTCCTGGATTTTTTCGGTTGCGTCCTGGATTTCCGCATCAAAATTATCTGCGGCTCCTGACAAAATCGCAGACGTCAAAACATATTCGCGCATATTTTCAGAATCAAAACTGGGGTGCGCCGCAACAAACAAAATACTGGCCGCTGCATCGGCAATTCGTTCCCGATTTTGCTCCAACGACTTTTCCAGTTTTTCGCGCTGTGCGTCCAGTTCTTTAATTTTCTTGGCAACTGCGCTGCGCTGTTCTTCCAGTGTACTGACCTGGTCTGCAACCTTTACCAATTTTTTCTTGGTTGATTCCACTTCTCGATTTGATGTTTTGACCTGTTCCTGAATTTTTTTATTTTGCTGTTCTGTTTTTTTTATTTGTGCCTGTACCACAGACAATTCACTGGCGGCACCCACTGGTGTTGACACCGCCATAAAAACTGCCATAAAAATCCAGCCCAGTTTTTTCATCAGTCTTTTTTTACAACACGCAAAAATGTTTTTTTGCCCTTTTGTATCATAACAGATGAATCAACCGCCACCACCGATTTCCAATCAGTAATTTTTTTACCATCAATCTGAATTCCACCCTGGTCAATCATACGGCGTGCTTCGGACCGCGACGGAAATAAATTTATTGCGACCAATAAATCCACAACCCCAATCGGTCCCGACATTTCCAGTTCAACCGTCGGCACATTTTCGGAATTTGTGCCACCACCAAACAGCGCATCTGCCGCACTTTCGGCCGCAACGGCGGCATCATGTCCATGCGCAATTTCGGTTGCAGCAAACGCCAAAACTTTCTTTGCGGCATTCAATTCCGCACCCTGTAATTTTGCCAGACGCGCAATTTCGTCCAATGGAATTTCTGTAAAGATTTTCAAGAATTTTTCCACCAAATCATCGGGCGTATTGCGGAAATACTGATAATATTCATATGGCGACGTTTTTTCTTCATTCACCCAAACAGCATTCCCAGCTGATTTACCAATTTTTTCACCACGTGAATCCGTGATTAATGCCGTGGACAGAACGAACGCCTCGCGTCCCATTTTTTTACGTATTAATTCCACGCCCATAACACTGTTGCCCCACTGGTCCGCGCCACAGAACTGTAAAATACAATTATATTTTTTATACAGTGTTAAAAAATCCACCGCCTGGAACGTCATATAATTAAATTCTAAAAACGTCATACCGTTTTCCAAACGCCGACGCACACTTTCCATAGACAGCATGCGTGGCACGGTAAAATCTGTCCCATATTCGCGCAAGAATTCCATATGGCTGTAATTTTTCATCCAGTCATTATTATCAACCATAATGGCGTCATTTTTCCCATCACCAAAATGGATAAATTTAGATATAGACTTACGCAACCCGGCACAATTATGTTCAATCTGGTCATCAGTCAACATTGGCCGCCCCTTGTCCCGTCCCGACGGGTCGCCAATGCGCCCAGTTGCACCACCAACCAACAAAATCGGCTTGTGCCCATATTTCTGGAACCAGCGCATCAGCATCAGCGATGCCAAATGCCCAACATGCAACGAATCCCCGGTTGGGTCGGTTCCCCAGTATCCTGCGACCTGGCCCGCATTCAGCGCCGCATTTAATCCGTCCATATTTGACGCCTGGTTAATAAACCCGCGTGCTTCCAGTTCCTTTAATAATTCATTTTGCATATTATACCCCTGTCTGCATATAATAACCAATTTTTCAGACTTTTTCAATAATGGTTAATATATACCACACAATATATTATTTTCCATAAATATAATCGGGGCACCGCGCCCCGATATTTAATCAAAATTCTGATATAATTTACTAGAATTCATATCGCAATCCCATCATTATTTCATGCGATGAAAAATCGCGCCAGGTTGTTGCAATTGAATACTTACCTAAATCAGTATACCGATATGATAAATCCACCCCCAAATTTGGTGTTATTGCAAAACTGATGCCCGCCCCGACATTATAAACAAATCGATTTACCGCACTGTCCACCGATTCATACAATGGTGTGCCACCCCACGCCATCGCAGTATCTATCACCACATTTGCAGATTCATTAATATGCGCCGTTCCAATTCCACCGGTTATATAAATCGCATTATAACAACACGGTTCAACAACATTTATATCTGTATACACTGCATTCGTATACCGGGTACAGAACTTTAACAAATCATAATACGCATTAACCATGAATGTCTGGACACGACTTTTCAGTGTATATGTTGACGGATAACTTAAATTATGTGGATAAGAGCCCGGAACACCATTTTTCGTATTCAGCGCCCAATCACCCGAAATTGTATAATTTCCATATCCATATTCTGCCTCTATCCGCATATCAGCAAAACGCAATCCAATCGCGGCGCGATATGCCGCATTAATATCATCAATACGCCCATCAACAACTATTGACCTGTACGCATCAGGCGTATGATACATATATTGATCTGTATCAACAACAAAATCTGCGACCGCGATTTTTCCCGCCACATACGGTGTCGGGATAATTATTTCACCACGTGCCGCCACACAAATAACACATCCTGTAAAAATAACCAATATTCTTTTATGCATATTTCCCCCCCATTGATTTATACATATATAGATTATTTACTCGCACGCGCCACGTCAAAAGGTATGAATTCCGCAATAAAAAAAATCCGACCACAATTGCCGGATTTTTTTTCACAACCCAATAATTATCAATTACGATAACATTTTTGCAACTTCGTCCGCCAGGTTATCTTCGCGTTTCTGAATACCTTCGCCCAAAACGAAATATGCAAACCCAGCCAATTTACCACCGGCTTCTTCAACAACCTGCTTTACAGTCTTGGACGGATCCATAACGAACGGCTGTTCTTCTAAAACAGTTTCGGCATAGTATTTATGTATACGACCCTGGACCATTTTTTCAACAACTTGTTCTGGTTTGCCTGCGGTTGCCCCAGATTCAATAAATACCTTCTTTTCGCGTTCAACCGCCGCCGGATCAACATCATCGATTGTCATAAATTCTGGCTTGTTCGCGGCAATATGCATCGCAACTTTGTTTCCGATTTCATCAATTTTATCAGAATCACCGTTAATTGCGACCACAACACCAATCTGGCCCATACCTGGGACCAAAGCATTATGAATATAAGTATAAATATGATCGCCCGACACCTTGGCAATGCGGCGCAGATTCATATTTTCACCAATCGTTGAAATAGTTGCCGCAATATCATCTTTGACCGCATTCATTGTCGCGTCAAAATCACCCTGTAATTCTGCCGCTTTGGCCGCAATATCAGACACTAATTTTTGGAATTTGTCGTTTTTTGCAACGAAATCTGTTTCTGCATTAACCTCTACCACGCAACCCATTCCATCACATTTAACAACGGTAACCAACCCCGACGCAGCAACACGCCCTGCTTTGGACGCAGCCTTGACAATACCTTTTTGACGCAACCAATCCGCCGCCGCTTCGATATCGCCATTATTTTCGACCAGTGCTTTTTTACAATCCATCATACCTGCGGATGTTTTTTCACGCAGTTCTTGAATTAATTTTGCGGTTATTTCTGCCATTGTTTTCCCCCATAGATTTAAAAGTTATTTCTGGGGCGTAACACCACACACCTATGCTGATATTACGCCCATTATTATCCGCATTGATACGATTATTTATCTGCTTTTTCCGATTTATCCATCAATTTACCACGACGTTCTGCGCGTGCTTCGGACATTTTAGATTTCTGGCGCGCTTCTTTATCTTTGATATCTGCTTCGAAATCTTCGGCTGCATCAGCCATATCAGATTCAACCTTTTTCCCAGCTGCGCCACCCAAACGCTTTTCAATACCAGACAAAATTGCATCCACGAACAAATCACAATACAACTGTGTTGCGCGTGCCGCATCATCATTACCCGGCACAGGATAGTCAACCAATTCTGGATTTGCGTTTGTATCACAGATTGCGATTGTTGGTATATCCAGTATTTTTGCTTCACGTACAGCATTCAGTTCACGTGGCACATCAATAACAATCATTGCCTGGGGCGTGCCATGCATTTCCAAAATACCGCCAAAAATATCACGCAGTTTTTCAACTTCTTTGGTCATAACGCCAACTTCTTTCTTGGTCAACCCCAATTTATCAGCGTTTTCAATATCAGATTCCATCTTTTTTAAACGACGGATAGACTGTGAAACCGTTGTCCAATTTGTCAGCATTCCACCCAACCAACGATTGTTCACATAGAACTGGCCACAACGTTCGGCCGCATCTTTGACAATATCTTTGGCCTGGTGCTTGGTCGCGACGAACAAGATTTTTCCACCCGCGGCGGCAATCGCTTCTAATGCGGTCAACGCCCGATATAACAACGGTGCTGTTTTATTCAAATTAATAATATGAATTTTATCTTTGACCCCGTAAACATATGGTGTCATCAGTGGGTTCCAGCGACGTGTATGATGACCAAAATGAACGCCTGCTTCCATCAATTGTTTTATTGTAAATGTTGGCAATGCCATAATTAATATCCTTTGTTTTCTGTTGTTATCCTCGTCATTCATAAAAAGCCAAATTCTCATTTGGACAGAAATTTATATTGAATGACTGTGTTTTTCGCACCACAGTGCGTGGCACTATCCTAGCCTATTTATATATAAAAAGCAAGGAAAAATTGACATTTTTCAATTATGTAAAAATAAATTCAGTCTGTCCCACTGGACTGGCAAACATTTTCTTCAAACGGGATACCATTAACTGTGATAAACTTGCTTAATGTATCCCGATGCACCCTTAATTTCTGGGCAATTTCAAATTTTGTTTTACCACCCGCCAGTTTTTCTTTGATATAATTTTCGCGTCCTTTTAATTTAGATACATTTCTGCTGCCACGTGGGCGCCCAATTCGGCCGCCTTCTGATTTAACGCGCGCCAATGCTTCTTTGGTGCGCTGGGATATCAAATTTCGTTCAATTTCCGCAGACAACCCAAACGCGAACGCCAGAACCTTGCTGGTAATATCAGCCCCCAAACGATAATTATCTTTGATAGTCCAAATTTTTGCCCCAATATCCATGCAATGGTGTAATATACTCATAATCTGCAACAAATTTCGCCCCAAACGCGACAATTCTGATGCGATTATCAAATCGTCTTTTTGGATTCTTTTTATTAACCGTCCTAATTTTCTTTTATTTAAATCTTTTGTTGACGAAATTGTTTCTTCTATCCAACAATCTATTGTTAACCCCTGTTTTTCACAGAACTTTTTTATTTCAAAACGCTGATTTTCGGTTGTTTGATGATCTGTGGATACACGTATATAGCCATATACCATTATAACCCCCATTGTTTTAAATTGGCAAATACACGCATTCTCGCCCCAGTACGGTCCCCGTTTTACCCCAGCAGAAAAATCACATATGCAACCAGATTGCAAAAAATTTATTAATTGACTTGTATTTTAATATTTTGATTTTATGATATAATAATACTTATATGTTATACATCCAGGAAAGGGAACCAACACAATGCCACAGAAAAAACATCGCACAAAACAACACAGAAAATCACGGTTTTTGGCCAACAAACTTTCGCGCCGAACAAAGTGGATTGTTTTTACATGCGTTGCATTGTTCATTGCGTGTATTGTGGGAATAATTTTTTGGCGCGCGGCGCTGTATAACAATAACACAACCAAATTAGTTGCGACTGTTTCTGAACCCGCCCCTGCCACATTCACTGATTCAAACAATATGCTGTTTTATGGTAATGCCACAATTCCAGATGTAAACAACAGTCGCGAAATTGCACACCCACAATCTGTAATTGTATCATACAGCCCAGAATCTGGCCCATACGCACCGGCGTTTAAAATGAATTTGACAAATTCTGAACTGGCCGAAAACGTAAAAATAACCCCATTTGTTCGTGGCCAATGGTTCACACGTGGCGATTCATCTTTTGTCTTTGAACCCGATACAGAATGGCCCGCCGGGACAAAATTCACAATAAAAATATCCCCAGAAATATTTAACGATGACGTTCGGCCAAATACCACACGTGTATCATTTAAAACACCCGACATCACCGCCACTGTTGATAATTTCAATCTGTACACTGCCCCCGACGACAAAAAATCCGTTATCGGAATTGCAGTAATATCATTTAATTATGAAATAGACACCGCAAATTTCGATGACAAAGTTTCTTTGAAACTAGACGGCAAGAAACTGGATTTTTCTGTCCGATTTGACAAATTCCATCGCACTGCGTTCATCATTTCTGCACCGGTCCAGATAACCGACACCGCACAAACAATCCGCATGAAACTAAATCGCGTTTCATCCATGGCGGGCGATTCACGCACTGAAAAAATAACCGCACATACAACGATTGAATCTGGGGATAACATATTTAAAATATCATCATTAGACACGATAATTGCCAACAACAATGATGGCAACGTAAACCAGTTAATATTACTTAACACCACAACCGCTGCGGCCAACAATACAGATTGGTCAAAATATATACATGCATATATATTACCCAAATATCGCACCCCTGATGAAGAAGAATCAGAAACCATCCACGTATGGAAAAATGACGAAATCACAGAATCTGTTTTAACCGCATCCACAGTGCTGGATTTAACCCCGATGAATTTTACATCGCCAAATGGCGTATACCAATATGCGTTTTCATATAATGTATCTGAAAAATCAGATCGCTATATATATGTATCATTGGACAGTGGAATGGTTTCTGCGAATGGATTTATCATGAAAGATGGCATATCCAGTGTAATGCTTGTGCCATACCCATCGGCATCTGTTGAAATCGCGGGCAGTGGCGCATTACTGTCATTATCTGGCGACCGCGAACTGGGGATTGTTGCCCATGGCGGTGTTGATACGGCATACGTAAATTTATACAAAATAAAATCAGACGAAATAAACCACTTAATATCCCAAACGTATGATGTATTTTCGAAAAACATGGAATTTAAATCATGGTCATTTGGCGTATATGATATGTCAACCGTTTTTCAAAAGCGTATTTCATTTGCCAATCCGTCAATGACCCGCCCCAGTTATGCGTCTATTAACCTGGGGGACTATCTGGACAGAACGTACGGTGATAACACTGGGATATTCGTATTACAAACTGGCACATCTGAAAACGCCACAGATTATAACGATAAACGATTGATATTATTAACCAATCTGGGCATCATCCGTAAAGTAAACCTGGACGAATCTTCATCTGTATTTATATCAAATCTGGACAGCGGCACCCCCGCCCCAGACGTTGAAATATCTGTATTGGGACGCAATGGTGGCGCCATATGGGCGGGTCGCACGGATGAAAACGGCCACACAGACATACCGCAACTGCCATGGTCCGAATACCGAAATGCCCGCGAGCCCGTTGCTATTGTTGCACGTCGCGGCAACGATGTGTCGTTTATTCCATACAATTCATACGCACAGCGTGTTGAATATTCTAAATTTAATATTGATGGCGTTTATTCTGGCACGACAACACCACTGAATGCATTTTTATTTTCAGACCGTGGCATATACCGCCCCGGGGAATCAATAATAATTGGTGGCATAGTAAAAAATAAATCATTTAAATCATTATCTGGGATACCAGTAAAACTGGAAATGCGCGATATGCGTGGTCGATTAATGCTGGAAAAAACGTTTTCATTAACCCCGGACGGCATGTTTGACATAAAATACGAAATTCCGACCGATGCCACACTGGGCAATTGGGCAGCATATCTGTATTCATTAAATGCGCGCAACCAGCCGATGGACACATTAGGCACAATGAATTTTGATGTCCAAGAATTTGTACCTGACACAATGAAAATATCTGCCACCATTGCGGGCGCAACCGATAACGGTTGGATTGCCCCAGAAAATATATCTGCGAATGTATCATTGCGTAATTTATTTGGCACCCCGGCGGCGAACCATCGAATATCTGGGCACGCAACATTAACCCCCGTTAAATATTCTTTCCCACAATTGCCAGATTATACTTTCAGTCCCCATTTTTATGACACGCCGGCCATATCCAATAACACGGCCCGCCGTATTCAGACCATATCCGTTGATATTCCCGACACAACAACCAATGCGAACGGAATGGCAACCATAGGTTTAGATTTTGATACAAACATTCCACATGGAACATATGTGTTAAACATGAACATTCGCGGCTTCCAGGCCAATTCTGGTGCCAGTGTTCAAACCAATGTATCAACCCGCGTATCAGATGTTAAATACTTGGTTGGATACAAAACATCATCTGATTTAACATATTTATCCAAAGCCTCTAAACACCACATAAACCTGATTGCCGTTGACCATACTGCGAACCAAATTGGCGCCGATGGGCTAACCATGCGATTAATGCGCCGTGAAAACCAAACAACATTGGTCAAAGACTATAACAACTATTACAAATATCAAACTATTTCCAATGATAAAATCATATCACAAACAAAAATAGACATCCCAGAAACCGGTATTGATATAAACCTGGACACAGAAAATGGTGGCACATACTTTTTACAAATACTGGACGCATCCGACACCGTTTTAACCAGTCTGGAATATTTTGTTGCTGGCACAGAAAACACATCTTTAACCACCGACACGAATGCAGAATTACAAATAAAATTGGACAAATCTGAATACGCCCCAGGCGACGAAATCGCGGTCAATATCACGGCGCCATATATTGGCGCGGGCCTGATAACAATTGAACGCGACCAAGTATATGCGTACAAATGGTTTAACGCCACATCCACCACATCGGTTCAACATATTACTGTGCCAGATAACTTTTCTGGTACTGGATATGTAAATGTTTCATTTGTCCGTGATATAAACAGTCGTGATATATTTACCAACCCATACACATATGCTGTGGCCCCATTTACTGCGGACACATCATCGCACAAAATAAGCATAAAATTAGACGTACCCGAAAAAATTACAAACAATAAATTAACGGTGCACTATAACGCCGACAAATCGGCCCGCATGATGATATTCGCCATAAACACAGGAATTTTACAGGTCGCAAAATACCAAATTCCAAACCCGTTAGCACATTTCTTCCAGAAATCTGCACTCCAGGTTAATACATATCAAATTTTATCGCTGTTATTGCCAGAATATAACATTTTACGCGAATATGCGAAAACTGGTGGTGGCGATTATGGTGGCGACGCTGGCGCACTAGATCAAATCACAACCAATCCATTCGGTCGCAGCACATTACCACCCGTGGCATTTTATTCTGAAATTTTGGACGTACGCGCAAATGAACCTGGCACTGTCGAATTTGAAATTCCAGAATATTTTAATGGCGCCATACGTGTATTTGCAGTTGCCGCACGTGATAACGCCGTGGGATCCGCAGACACTGAAACACTGATACAATCACCATTAATTATATCAACGTCTGCGCCTGTGGCGGTGGCACCTGGGGATTCATTCAAAATAAATTCTGTTATAACAAACATGACTGATACCGATGGCACGGCATCTGTTTCTGTCAGCACAACTGGTGGTCTGGGGATTGATATTACAACAAAAAATTCAGACATTAATCATGGTACTGACCATCTGTTCACATTTGACGCCAACGCAACAAATTTATTGGGCAATGCCACAATACAATTCGATGCGGAATTATCTGATAAAGATTCCAAATTGGCCACCCGCACCAATACATCAACATTATTAGTCCGTCCAACTGCGCCATTTACCACAGATATAAAATTTGGCGAACTGGATTCAGATAACACAAAAATCAAACGTTTCGCATTAGATATGTACCCAGAATTTTCCACGCGTAAATTATATATATCGCGTGGTGCCGCGGTAATGGCGCGTCCACTGTACGAATATTTGGCAGATTATGACCTGCCATGCACTGAACAACTGGTATCACGTGCAATACCATACGTTTTGTTCCCTGAAAACCAAATTCTGGGCACAACATTCGACACATCCAACGAAAAAATCACAGATATTATAAACAAACTGAAAAATCGCCAAAACGATGACGGTTCGTTCAATCTGTGGTCTGGTAATGACGAATACACCAACACATCTGCCAATCCAGACACCGCATATTTAACAGCCTATGTTGCCCAATTTCTAACAATTGCGAACGATTCTGGCTTCACCGTTCCACCAGACATGTTATCACGTGCGATAAATTATCTGCGTGATTTTGCAGGCAACACAATTACAGATGACGCATATGCAGCTGCTGTGGCGTATGCGATATACGTTATATCCGAAAACGATTATGTTTCGACCAGTTATATTGATACGTTCACTCAATACGCGAACGAAAATATTCCCGATTGGGAAACAAAACTGATGGGTGCATACATCGCCACGTCATACAGTATATTAAAGCAAGACGATCTGGCCCATCGCTTAATTGCGAAATACGCCCCATCGCGAACATCGAAATTTGTATACAACACAATGTTTGATAACAACGTTGCAAATGATGCGATGTATTATTATTTAACAGCGCATTACTTTGACAAATACGACGCGACCAAATCAGACGCGTTGCGCGAATATATAAATTCTGGGGATTACAGTGCATACACATCTGCGGCGGTAATAATGGCATTGGCGGGCAACATATCAACCACATCCCCAAAAGCGCCAACAATATCCATAACCACAGACGCCGACCAAGAAATCAATACCACCATTATCGGCGATGCAATTATTGCGGCCATACCCGCAAACGCGTCTGAATTAAATATACACTGTGATAATTGTAATGACGCACCTGTATATTACACCATATTACAGCAAGGCTATCCCCGCGATTCACACGCCCAATCAAACGGCATTGAAATCATTCGTGAATATTATGATGCAAACGGGGACCAGATAACATCTGGCAATATTGGCGATATAATAACCGTCCGCATATCTGCCCGCACCCGTGGTGGCGTTGATACGATTAAACACGTTGTTATTTCAGACTTGTTGCCTGGCGGCTTTATTCCGACCACCGATTCTGCGACTGGCGATATGGAATTTTCCGAAATGCGTGAAGATCGCGTATTAATCTATACCGATTTAAACCGCGCACCACGTGAATTCACGTATACAGTTCAACTGGGCACTGTCGGAACATTTGCGATACCGCCAATTTCGGCCCAGTCAATGTATAACCCACAACAAAACGCCACGGGCGATGGCGGCACATTCACGGTATCTGATGGTGCAGAAAAATAACAAATTAAAATCAGTTGTAAAATCTGTATCCGGCCACATTCGCCGCCATCGGATTTTATACATTATTTTTGCGGGCATACTGATTATTTATCTGATAATGCGAATATTTTTTACACCGCCATTATTATCAGACACCCATTTTGGCCGCGCATACACATCACGCGACGGTGAACTGTTGCGCATAACATTGACGCCCGACGACAAATACAGATTATACACCCCACTGGAAAAAATCAGTCCTGATATTCAACGTGCAACAATTTTATACGAAGATAAATATTTCAAATACCATCCTGGGGTAAATCCAATTGCATTAATCCGCGCCGCAATTGATTATATTTCTGGCACCATCCACCCCGCCGGTGCATCCACTATCACGATGCAGGTTGCACGTCTAAAATACGACATGGACACACGGCAAATCTGCGGTAAACTGAAACAAATTGCCGCGGCAATTTATATTGATTTATTCTATTCCAAGAACGAAATCCTCGAAGCATATTTAAACCTGGCACCATATGGCGGGAACATCGAAAGCATTGGCGCCGCATCATTAATTTATTTTAACAAACCGGCCAGTGAACTAAGCAAAATCGAATCCATAACTCTATCGACCAT
>JADINC010000044.1 GCA_017694255.1 Candidatus Enterousia avistercoris
GTTCTGGGGTCTGGCGCATTCATTCCTGGATTCGAAGATCAGGTAATCGGTCATAAATCAGGCGATGAATTTGATGTAAATGTAAAATTTCCCAAAGAATATCATGCCGCAAATCTGGCGGGCAAAGACGCACGCTTTGCGGTCAAGGTACACGAAGTTCGCAAACACATATTGCCAGAATTAAACGACGAACTGGCGAAATCTGTGGGCCATGAATCCGTAGAAAAACTGCGCGAACATATTCGTACAATATTAAACGACCAATATGCCGAAGCCGCCAAACGCGACATGCGCAATGAACTGCTGGACATATTGGCCGACAAAGTGAAACTGGATTTGCCAGAAACCTTGGTTGACCAAGAATACAACATGGCAAAACAAGAACACGACCACACGCATGCACATTGTGATGACGACTGTGGCGAAGAACATAAATGGGACGAAAAGAAAGAACGCCGTGACGCCGAACGTCGCGTTAAACTGGGCCTGATATTGGCGGAATGGGGCACCCAGAATAAAGTAGAGGTTTCACGCGACGACCTGCAACAGGCTGTTTGGGCCGAAGCAGCGCGTTATCCAGATCCTAAACAAGTATTTGAATTCTATAACAAAAATCAAAATGCGTTGGCAATGCTGCGCGGAATGATTTTTGAACGCAAGGCACTGGATGCAATGCTGACGCACGTCAAAACAAAAGAAAAGGCCGTAAAACCCGAAGAATTGTTCCAACAGGCATCGGCAAAATAAAACAACAAAATACGCGCAATACAAATGCGCGTATTTTTTAACACCGGGTGATATTATGAAAGCGTATTTGGATATTCTGGAAAACATAATGACAAATGGGCACGACGTGCGCATGAATCGTACCGGCATCCCGGATATCGGACTGTCGGCCGGCGCAGTATTTGAACATGACATGTCAACAGGCTTTCCATTAATAACAACAAAAAAAATGGGGTTAAAAAATATCGCCACAGAACTGGAATTTTTTCTGCGTGGAATAACTGATAAAAAATGGCTGCAAGACAGAAATTGCCACATCTGGGACGAATGGGCAAACCCGATAAAGGTTGAACAAGAATATAACATTGCCACCAATAAATTACCAAAATTAACAGATACAGAAAAAACGCAAATCCGCAATTCTATTATGGACAAGGAACGCGATTTGGGTCCAATTTATGGTTTCCAATGGCGTCATTTTGGTGGCGAATACCAGTGGAATCAAAAACGTATTGACGCAAAACCGACTGATAATTTCAACCCACAAACCCCAGGCATAGACCAGGTACAAAACGCCATCGACAAATTAAAAAACAATCCGAACGACCGCCGCATACTGGTCAGTGCATGGAACCCCGTCGCCATTCCACAAATGGCGTTGCCACCATGCCATGTAATGCACCAGTTGGTTGTGCGCGATAGCAAATTGTCTTTAATCTGGACCCAGCGTTCATGCGACATGTTCTTGGGCGTGCCGTATAATATCGCCAGTTATGCATTATTACTGTTATTATATGCCAAAGAAGCTGGGATGGAACCAGGAACATTAAAAGGTGAACTGCACGATGCGCACATATACCAAAATCACATTCCCCAGGTACGCGAACAATTATCGCGCGAACCGTACCCATTGCCAACGGTGGAAATTCCAAATGAAAACTGGCGCGGTATGCTGAATTGGTCGGCCCAAGATGGATTTATCTTGAAAAACTATGTGTACCACGCCAAATTACGTGGTGATGTTGCACGCTAAAAATACCATAATAAAAGCGCCCACCAAGCGGACGTTTATTTAATTGACATATGTTCCAATAGTGTTAACATTCACCATGTGTTATCCAAAGGGATTTTAAATGGAACAAAATTTACTGCCTATTTATAAATTACGCATGATGTTTTTAGAAAAAATTAATCCAACTTTTTTCATAAAAAATGCCGATTTGATACGTCGCACATCTCTGGCGGCCCAAGATTATTTATTATCTGGCGCATACGGCGAATATAAATTCATGATGGGGCGCCATTTCAGAAATTTACCTGGCTATATTGCTGTACATAAAAAATATAATTTACCATATAATCCATATGCAATGACACCAGAAAACACTACATTAAACCCTGGTCTGGTCATGGATTTAGCAAATTCGTTAAATACAGATATAATAAACCTGGTGGTGAACAGCAAAGGTGAAATTACCGATATGCGCAACCTGCCCAAATCCGAAGTCTTGCGTGTATATCATAATTCCCAAAACAACGGCACCCCAATAAATGTATTGCAATACGTGCCAATGTTTCAAATTGAACGTATGATATTTGCATCACACCAGACAACACGCTAGGGATAGAATCAAAACGATAAAGCAGGGGGGACCATGAAAAAAATTGCATCTGTATTTTGTGCGCTGATATTATCGGCCTGTGGCGCGAATTTAAATGTCGACCGATATGAAACGTCAGGTGCCGGTACGGTAAACACTGTATCCGAAGGCGTAATAATAAACGTTCGCCCCGTTACAATCGCAACCGAAAATGGCGAAGTAGGCCAACTGGCAGGCGGTGTCATCGGCGGCGTTGCCGGCAGCATGATCAGCGACAATACATTAATGCAAACAATCGGTGCAGTTGGCGGCGCGGTTCTGGGTGGCTATGCCGGTGGCAAGGCCCAAGAAGGTCTGTCGTCCCAGCGTGGCATGGAATACATTGTAAAACTGGATTCTGGAAAATCTATCACATTAACCCAGGGTGACGATGTTGTATTTTCGGTGGGCCAGTCCGTATATGTTCTGGATGCAGACAGTGGTGAACGCGCCCGCATAATTGCTAAATAAAAAATCGCCCGAATGGGCGTTTTTTTTATTTTATTTAACGCGTTTTTTGTTGCTGCTTTCTAATAATTTCTTCTTGTTCTTTATCTTTTGCGACCCAATTACCGACCTTTGCGCCAAACAATGCACTTATCCCCGCAAACGCGCCAATTATTCCATACATTCCATATGGTGTCATGGCATATTTTTCAGCTGTTCCACCGTTTACATAATAATATTTATGTGATTCTGGTGCATTAAAATTATACGCCGTTTCAAAACGATGTTTTAACGAATAATCACTGATATTCCTATTAATAACATATCCAGTGCCATGCGCCACCAGCCCCATTGCCGCCAACATTGCCGCCGTCAAGACACCGGAACACACACCACTGAATATACCCATACCCGCAGAATATGCCACGCGTTTTAATTTGTTGTTTGTCGAAACCATATGTTTTATATCCTTTTTTATATCATATATATATATATCCAATTTAAAAAATTTGTCAAACTATTTTATGCGCACTTAAAAATTCTTGATTTTTCAAAGATTTCTGTATATAATCACGACGATTTTGCGGGTGGGCGCATAATCAATCCGATTAACCCCACAAGTCCTCGCACTATATAACATAATTGCGACGGCCAACTTTGTTTAAATTTCTATATGAAAGATTTATCCAAAGACTTATATAATCCCGTATCCGGCGAAGATTTCGTCCAGATGTTTAACAAAGATTATGGAACCCAAGAAACATTGCAAGGATACGCCACCAAGGGCACAGTCAAAGATATTCGCGGTGATTTCGCGTTGGTTGATGTGGGCCTGAAATCCGAAGGACGCGTTCCATTAAAAGAATTTGGCGCATCCGTACCATCTGTGGGCGATATTATCGACGTTTTTGTCGAACGCTATGAATCCCGCGAAGGTACCGCCGTTCTGTCTTATACCAAGGCACGCGCTGAAAAGGCATGGAAAGAACTGGAAAAAACCGTTGCCGAAGGCATTGACCCCGAAGGAACAATCATCGACGTTGTTCGTGGCGGATACACTGTTGACATCAACGGCGTTTTTGCGTTTATGCCATCATCCCAGGTGGACTATAAACCTGTCCGTGATCCAAAATCATTAATTGGATTAAAAGACAAATTCCGTATTTTAAAAATGGACGCATTACGTACAAACGCGATTGTATCGCGTCGCGCAATCCAGGCTGACTCTATCGCTGCGGCACAACGCGAAGCGATGAAGAACATCGCATTGGGCGCAGTTATCGAAGGTACGGTGAAAAACATCACCGATTACGGTGTGTTCGTTGATTTGGGCGGAATCGACGGTTTATTGCACGTAACAGACCTGTCATGGAAACGTGTAAACCACCCACGCGAACTGGTTCATGTTGGCCAAAAAATCCAGGTAAAGGTTATCCAATTCGACCCAGAAACACATCGTATTTCATTGGGCGCGAAACAACTGGAAGAAGACCCATGGGAAAACGCATCACGCGCATTCAATGTTGGCGACACAGTATCTGGCAAGGTTTCATCTTTGACAGATTACGGCGCATTCATTGACCTGGGCAATAATATCGAAGGCCTGGTTCACATGTCCGAACTATCATGGACAAACAAAAACATCCACCCCAGCAAAGTTTTACAGGTTGGCCAGGATGTAAACGTTGTCGTTTTGGGCATTGACCAAGACAAACGTCGTATTTCATTGGGGTACAAGCAATTGCAACCAAATCCATGGAAACAATTCGCAGAAACACACAATGTCGGCGATGTTATTACTGGTCCAATCAAGAACACAACCGAATTCGGTCTGTTCGTTGCATTGACACCAGAACTGGACGGAATGGTTCACATTTCCGACCTGTCTTGGAATAAACTGGACGAAGAAGAATTAAAGAAATTCGTCCGTGGCCAAGAAGTAACTGCAAAAATTTTGGACATCAATCCAGAAAAAGAACGCATTACACTGGGCATCAAACAGTTAACCGAAGGCGCCGACAGCCACAGCGCATCGCTGAAAAAGGGCGCGGTTGTTTCCGGCACTGTATCCGAAATAACCCCAGACGAATTGACTTTGGCATTACCAAACGATATTCGTGGCGTTATCCGTCGCACAGACCTGTCGCGCGAAAAGTCTGAACAAGACACCAGCAAATTCAAGGTCGGCGACACAGTCGAAGCATCTGTTGTATCCGTTGACAACAATGTTGTAAAACTGTCTATCCGCGCGTTGCAAGTAACGCTGGAAAAACAGGCGGTCAAAGAATATGCCAACCAGGCCGACAGTGGTTCTGTACTGGGCGATATTCTGGGTGCTGCGATTGAAAACAGCAAAAAATAAGATAAATCCATTTTATCTTTATATACAGAACCCGCACTTGCCGGGTTCTGTTTTTTATGTTAAAATGAAACACATGAAACAGATGATTCTTTTAATGGGCGGCCAGGGCGTAGGCAAGGGCACTTTTGCCCGCATGTTGAACAACCACAACAAATACAAAATCATTGAAACGGGAAAAATGTTGCGCGACGCCGCGACAACAGATAAAACCATCGCCGACATTATGGCCCGTGGCGAATTGTTGCCATTTGAAACCCTGGTCCATTTAATCGAAAAAAACATCGACACTGACCATGATTTATTACTGGATGGTTTCCCACGCACAATGGACCAGGCAAAATGGCTGGTTGATAATTACGCCGATAAATTTAATATCCATGTACTGTATTTAAATGTCCCCGAATCCGTTATGATTGCCCGCATTCAAAAACGCATCCGCGAAGGTGGCGGTCGCGCCGATGATGCCGATACATCTGCGGTCCGCAAACGCCTGGACACATTTTGGCATACGACAATGCCGGCAATAGAATGGCTGGCCACGGTACCAAACATTAAATTTTCAGACATTGATGTAACGGGGGACGTGGACAAAAATTTTCAAAATATATTACAGGCACTAAAACAATAAAAAACGCTCACACACGGCGTTTTTATTGCACACGGCGTCGCACCAAACTGAACATTGCAAATCCCAACAGCAACACCATTATCAAAACTAAAATCGTTGTCGCAGTTTGTTCATTATCTGCAAACGGCAATTTCATATTCATTCCATAATACCCAACTATAACCGTGGGTACGACCAAAATAATATTCCACATAGTCAAACGATTAATGTACGTATTAGAATCCATATTGATCACGCTTTCAAACGTTTCTTTGACAGATTTTAACATCTTGCTATACGATGTTACGACCTCTATCCCCTGGGACAATTCAATACGCGCATCTTCGGTTAATTCCTTGGCTTCTTCGGTTTTCACAAATCCGCGCACTTTTTCCAATTTGTCCAACACGGCCACATTGCCCTTTAATCCCGCCATATACAGTGTATAGCTGTTTTCAACCTCTAACAGTGCCATCAGTTCACGTTTACGCACACGTTCTTGTAATAACTTCTTAGACGCCATAACACGCTTGTTCAATTCTTTCAGCGACCGTAAATATGACTCCGCAATATAGTAAATTATATTTAGCACAAATTCTTCGCGTGATGTTTTTTCGTCTGTCTTTATTTTATCCAACAAATCACACCGTTTTCGACACACCGTAATAACACGATTCGAAGAATATATTATTGATAACGGTTCTGTATGCCATAGCGTATCTGTTTCGCGGTTTATTATTGGAAAGCGGACAATAATAACCTTGTAATCATCTTCGACTTCGAATCGTGGTTGTTCATCAGGGTCCAAAATATCCGAAATAGTATCTTCATCAATTTTGTATTCCGTCTGCAAGCGTTCAAAATCATCATGATCCGGATTGCCAACATTAATCCATGAAAAAGATTTTAATTTTTCTGTTATAAACATGCCGCACCCCACAAATACACGAATAAATTCTATTACATTTATTAATAAAAATCAAACCCACCCCAGGAATAAATTTTTATACAGAATTAACAAGAAAAATGTTAAACTGCCCAATATAAAACCCCAGGGATAAAACATGCCAATGATACAAACAACATCTTTTAAAATCGCACAATATATATTAATGTTTTTGGTCGCCGCACTTTGCGTTGGAATTATTGTATGGGTAATCAGTGCACAAAACACGCAAAATACATTAAATGCGACATCAGACAACGTAATTCGCGTAAATAACAATACCAGTCCATGCATCCAAAATGTAAATAATAAAATCGCCCAAATGTGGGCATATAATTCAGACGCGATCCCTGAAAAATACCTGGCCATCGCCAACGAATACCCAAACGAAAAAATTACAACAAAAATAGACGGCACATGCAATAACACAAAATTTACATGTCGCCCAGGTCAAATGCGTCGCGATTGCGATCCATGCGCGGCGGGCACCGCACGACAAATCGCAATGGACCAGCACATTACCGACACCATTGCCCAAGAATGCAAATAAAAAAAGTGGCGCCCATCCGGGCGCCTATTTTTTATATTTTCTCTATAACCACTATGGCGGCAGAACTATTATCCTGGTCCGTTATAGACAAATGCACCATTGCATCACCGCCGGTTTTTTCTTTTAACGCGGCCTTGGCCCCGCCTGCCAACAGTAATTCCGGACGTCCCGCATCATCATGAACAACCGACACATCAGAAAACGCAATATCATCGCCAAAACCAGTACCCAACGCCTTCAAACATGCTTCGCGCGCGGCCCAGAAATTTGCCAAATGCTTTTCTGCATTTGCATTATCTGCATCAGCATATTCCAATTCTTTTTTTGTAAATATACGTTGTTTTTTGAATGCAGACCAATCCAGAAACCGATCGCATTCGACCAAATCAATTCCTATGCCTACTATCACGGACGACTCCCTATTTATATTTAGATATGGGCATACTAATAACTTTTTTCCGATTCGTGCAAGCATAAAATATATCCCTTGCATTTCGTTTTTCAGAATTGTATAAATATACGCATGTCGGGGCGTAGCTCAGCCTGGTAGAGTACTTGCATGGGGTGCAAGGGGTCGCAGGTTCGATTCCTGTCGCCCCGACCATAAATAAAAAATAAACCGCCATCGTGCGGTTTGTTTTTTATTTACAGTGGGTATAACAGAAGCGACCTTGCATACGCAGTATGCCCAGGTTCGACAACGAGTAGATTTGACCAAGCGATGATACTTCATCGCGCAGTCAAATCGTTACGAGTGCCCCACAGCCGGCACCCCTGTGCCGCGCGAGGGATTCCCTGTCGCCCCGACCATAAATAAAAACCGTCCATTTGGGCGGTCTTTATTTTTTTCTCTCAGAACAACGGCGGGAAACAATCGCCACCATTTTCTGGGCAACAGTTAAAACCTGCAACCCCCATATCTGTATATATCTCGCCCGGACAGCAACCATTTGCATCCGCCGCCGCCCCATCTGGACACGTCGGCAGACTTTCCGATACTTCACTTACATACTCTGTTGTTTCAACAGTTTCAACTGTTTCTGCCCCAGAATACGGCACATCTGTTTCATATTCTGGATCCGCAACAAACATATTTTCGTTTTGCGACACATTGTATGCCGGCTTGCTGGCTAATATTTCTTCCTCGCTTGGGATTTCTGGTTCCGATACCGGTTCTGACACAGGGGCCGGCACAGGTTCTGGGACCACAACGGGTTCTGGTTCAACAACCGGCGCCGGTGCAGGTTCTGGCACTGGTTCTGGTTCAACAACCGGCGCGGGTTCAACAACTGGTGTCGGTGCGGGCTCTGGCACTGGTTCTGGTTCCACAACGGGCGCCGGTTCAACCTGTACAACATCAACAGTTTCTTCTTCTGCCACTTCTGCGATAAACGGACTGGGTTCCCCAGTTTCACTGGCCGCTGTATCTGGTGCATTTTCTTCGGGTACTGTCGCTGCCAAATCAGGTGTTTTATCCCCCATATTGCGCTGGTACAACCACAATGTAAACACAGATACCACAATCAACACCAACAGCATTATATAATAAATTAATGTAGGCTTACGCGTGGCTGGCACTGTCGGCGTTGCGGCCCCAGTAATCGGCGACACTGGCCGCACATCACTGGCCGCTGGCACCCCCGGCACAACAGGGTGGGGCGCACTGGTTCCTGGGTGCGATAATGTGGCATTTGCCATATTTTGTCCGCCGTTCATTTCCCCCAGCGCATTATTATCCACACCTCCGACATTCGGCATTACTGCTTCGGGGCGCACTGTATCCATTGCCGGCGCAAAGGCATCATTTGTTGACCCCGACGCATTTGCTGATGAAATTGCATCCATCGCCGGCCGCGACGGCATTTGTTCCCCAAAATTCTGGGGTGTGTTATCTATAACCGGCCGAACATTCAACGGCTGGTCCGCCCCAGTGTTCGAATTTTCAACATTCGAAACCGGCGGCACAAATGACAACGGCGACGAATCCATATTATTGCCATATGTGTTCATAGTATTTTCTGTTTCTGCCTGGCTGGGACGTGGCACATCTGGCACCGGACTGGACACACCGAATTCGATTGGTTTAAATGCAATTTCTTCATCCAATGTTTCTGGATTTTTATCGAACAACGGCTTTACATCATCTTTATTATCTGGCATTACAGTTTCCCCCCGTTCTGGCTGAGTTATTTTATAATTTTCATCTTCTGTATATTCTGCGTTGTCCGCATTATCATCTGGAACATACGACTCAACAGGCATACGCGCAACATTATTGTCTATTTCTGCCCCAGACGCCATTACTTTATCACGCGTATCGTCATCTGGCGTGGCAAACGTGGTTTCATACGCATATTGATATTCCACGTCATCATCCTGGCCAGAATCCGTATCTTTTTTATTTTCATCATCCGCATCATCACCGTTCCCCATATCATACGAAACATCGTACGATGTAAAGTTCGGCACAATTGCTGTTTCTGTTTCATCTGGGCGCCGTATTGGCGACGTTGTGTTTACATTATCATATTCTGGCGTACGTGCCAAAATATCACGTGCTATTTCCGCATCAGCATCCGCAACGACCAGACGCCGCTGGGCATTTTCCAGACGTTTTTTTGCCCGCTTTAATTTTTCATTAACTGCGTCAATCTGTGCATCTGTTTTCAATATTTTTGCCGCAGACTGCTTGGTCGGTTCACGTCCAACCCGTTTTTTCTGTTGCGCCAATTTTGCACGCAATTGCTTTAGCCGCGCGCGCAATTCATCCATTGAATCATTTGCCCGCGCAATTGTATCACGGGCCCGCGCCGCCCCAGATTCCGCCAACGCCAACCGTTCACCAGCCGCGCGCCGAATTGACGCATTACGAAAGCGCACCAAATCCCCCAGCGCATCTGTCAAATCGCTTTTATTTTCATATGCCTGAATCAAGTTATCATATTGCGCCAAGCCGCTGTATTCGATATCCAGTTTTTGATACTTGTTATCTTTCTTTGGGCGCACTGTTTCCAAATCCAGGTTATAATCATTGACTAAAATATCATCCCATTTTCTGTCGCCAACTGGATTAATCACCAACAACACATTAGGTTTTCTGTCATCAATTGTATAATCCAGCACAAACACCAGTTTCCCATCCACATCATAATAGGCCCGAAAAACATTCCCGGCGATATCATATTCCCGTGCTGACAAAACAGAATTAATATTTTCTCTCTCGCTTGGCATCAGAATGTCCCCATTATTTTTTTCTTGGTGGTGTGAATTGATACGCCTGTTTACAGTGTTCATAGCAATACGGTTTGCCAACAAAAACCGGCGCACCACAGAAATGGAAATTTTCAGAATCCGGATCACCAATTGGCCATCTGCACTGATTAGGCTTTAAATTCGCCATTTCCAACGAATGCTGAATTATACGCTGGTGCATGGCCAACGTTTTATTCAACGTCCGCCCCCCAGATGTCGTCTTTTTTGTCCCGGTCGTCCCCGCGCCACGCGCGCCGGCCTTTGTGGTGGGCTTTTTTGATGTTGTCCGTGTGTTTTTCGCACTGGCAACCGAACTTGTTTTCTTTGTCCCACGCCCAGACGTCGTCTTTTTCGTTGTGGTTGTTGCACTTTCGGCGACAACGCCCCCCGCCTTGGAATTCCAGCCCAACCGGTTTAATTTACCAACAACCGCGTTTTTGGACATTCCCAAACGCTTGCCAATTTCGGACGTAGACAACCCTTTGCCCATCAATCCCTTTAATTTTTTCAGCATTACGCTGTCCCAACCCTTACTCATTTCAAAAAATCCTTGTTATATATATCGGTATAATTGTAGCATAGTTTCGAATCGAAAGGCAAGGGGGAAAAATATGATTTATAATATATTTTTTATCATACTGCTGGGCATCGCCGCATGGTGTGCGTGGCGTATATCGGTTGCAGATTGGCGCCGCCGAATTATCCCAGACGTATATTTATTCCCGCTGTTGTTAATCGGACTTATCATCATCAACTTTTTCCCGTGGCCTGTATCCATGGGCGACGCCGTTCTTGCAGCCACATTCGGATATGCACTGGCGCTGATAATCGGCATAATATTCGACAAAGTTCATTCCACGCACACACCCGACGCGATTCCGATTGGCATGGGGGACATAAAATTATTGGCCACAGGCGGCATATGGTTGGGATCCAGCGGTTTGGCAATGGCACTGGCTATTGCATGTATTGCCGGGATTTTATGGGGAAAAATCAATCACCAGAAATACATTCCACTGGCCCCGTTTTTCATTTGTGGGGGATTTTTGGCTTTCATTATAAACAGCTTTTTGATATAATTAACCATAATCAGGGAAACGGGCAGAGAAATGAAACCACACCTATATCATGTATTTTTGATGTTTTTTGGCGCACTTGTCGGCGGCACCAGTGCCATGGCAACCACCTTTCCATCGGCCACAACACCATTTTCAAAATACGGCCAAATTCAAAACGTACAAAACTATTCATCAAACCCGTTTTGGAGTCCCGATGCCCCATATAACCAGCGTATGCCCGTACCCGTCTATGCCCAGGGTACTGATGTCGACACTACGGATTGTCAAACGGTTGTATCTGCATTGGTTGCGTCATTTTGTTCGACCCGCAATAATTGCACTGGCATGGACGTTAACGACGTCCGCCCAACAATCACGGTCCAGCTGGCCAGTCTGCCGAATCATAATTACGTAACACCATGCGCGGGATACATCGATACCGAATTCAAGAAATACACATCGGCCAACTCATATTTAACCCCGGGCACTGGGTCCACTGCATTTCCAACCGCCACGGGGCCTATGTACAATAATCAAAACACAACAACTGGTAATGGGGCTGCAAATTATAACCCCCAACAGAAATTACCAACATGGAACGGCGAACCATGGATGCAGGACATGCTGCAACGAAAGCAGGAATTACAAAATCTGCAATCGGCAACCACAAACACAACAAACCTGGCACGCGCGGAATTTCCTGAAACCGCGCTGGATTTAACATTTACCCAGCGTCTGCAAAACGACGCTGCTGGATACGCCCCATACAAAGACGCATCTGCATACACGACAATAAATCTGGACGCGGTGGTCGCCGAACAAAATGAATTATATAAACAGCGTCAAAATGCATATTGCAATAATGCCCCACAAATGCTGGCAATATTAAATGCAGATTTGGCAACATTGGAAAAATGCAAAACTAATAATATTGCATATGAAACATGCCTGACCAAATTACAGGGGGTATATTATTAATGCGTATAAGTATTAAATATTTTATTGCATGTATTTTCGGTCTTTGCATAACAAATTCATTCGCTGCTAATTGGAATGACCCCGATGTTCAGCTGGCACAAAGAATTTCTGACAGAACATTCGTAGATGGTCGTAATAGTCAAGTTGTCAGTATGCGCGGATACGATTTTAATCAAACAAACGGTGGCGCAACTGGCACCGGAACAACAGGCACAGGCACAGGCACGGGAACAACAGGTACAGGCGGCACCGGTGGCACTGGTGGTACAGGTACCGGAACAGGAACTGGCACTGGTACCAACACCGGCACAAATACTGGCAACAGTACAACCAGAACTGGGAATCGTATTAACGCACGTGGTGTTGCCAGTGGGGCATTGGGCGCGGTTGGTGCCGTCACCGGCATAATGGGCGTGATTGATTCTGCATCGGGTTCTGGTGAACATTCATGGGGCGATGTATTACAAGGTACAATCAGTGGCGCCACTGCAACAGCTGGTGGTGCCGCTGTAATTAATGCAATTCCTGTGATTGGACAAATTGGATATGGTATTGCAATCGCTGTTGGTGCTGCTGGTGGCGCAATCATTTCCGGCTCACAATTATTTTCAGAAACTGATTGTCTGCATGATCCAGTCACCGGCTTATTCACATGTTGTCACACACAATTTAACCAGGGGGAACGTTATGCCGATATTGGCGATTACATGTTTTGCGGTGTTGAACAAGCAGATGGTTCTGTGAACTTGATTAAACCTGGTGTTCGCCAATGCCTGCAAGGTGGTGAAGCAACTGCTGCATCATGGTGGGATGGATTATGGAAAGATGATTTTTGGCAACCCGAATGTGTTGTGCGTATTTGTGATAACACTGAACCACCGGCTGAATTCCCGGGATATATAGATTACGAACCCGATACTACAAACATATGTTGGAACTGGGTATGTATTAACGGCTATGAACGCCAGGGTAATACATGTGTTGCAACGGGTGGCGGCTCAAATGGTGGCGGAAATTCGGGTGGCACCCAACCATCATCATCAGAATTACCAATTGATCAATATAATAAATTAATCAATCAAATTCAGACTGAACGTCAACGATTAATACAACAGTGCGGTCATATGCTGGGCAATACTGTAAATATAACATCGCCAACAACAAAATAAATGCGACAATTTTTAATTTCTTTTATACTTGCAATATGCACAATATCCACCGCATTTGGGGCAGATATGATGCCACCAACAGATATTCCCGTTGGTGCCGACTATGTTCCAATTTCGGAAATTCAAACACGCACGCCCGATGATACACAATGTGCCACGGCGGCCTTTGCACACAGTCTGGCATCAACCGTATCCAGCGTATCGGAAACCGATGACGAATTAACCATTCGCAAATGGATTTATGACGCGTTCAGTGCGCCTGAAACACTGCGCACGGTTCTGGCCTGTCCAGAAATCGCATCGGTGGCGGATGATGAAACAATTACGTTTTTACCCATTGAATATACTTTTCCGGGCGGGCGTCAAATCATTGTAAATTACGAAACCCAACCAAAAATTTTAAAACAACGCATAACAATCAGTGAAAAACGCGAACTGCCATACGCCCCCAACCCTGAAATTGGCGCTGATGGCGATACATCCGTTTGGACAAATACCGATCCGGCATGGTATGCAATAATGGTTGTTGAACACGGTGCACTGGATGAATTTGTGGGACCGGACAAGAATAACACCATATCGCTGCAATGGATAAACGATAATATTGATACCATATATCCCCACGGTAACAGTTGTACCAGTAAAACCGCGCTGGCGGGCGATAATGATATGGTGAATTTGGCGGGCAAGGCAACAGTAAACCTGGCGGATGATACAAATGATTACTATGTGGCTGGGGACGCAAATTTACAATGGATATCGTACCTGGAAATTGGACTGGACGTCGTGATAACTGTCGCAACCGCCGGGGGTGGGGCGGCCGTTCTGGGCGCGACCAAGGCCGCGCGCGCATCGCGCGCCCTGAAAAACATTGGCATATCACTGCGCGCCCTGCGTCAAACAGACGCTGTACGCGACTATATTCGCGTATCCGCGCAATATTCACGCGCAACCGAAGAATTAAGAACAATTGATCGCGCAACGGACGCTGCCGCGCATGCCGCCAAAAGTGCCGAAATAGATAACCTGGCGCGTCAAATGCGCAACATGGAACAAACCAACGACCAGGTTCGTCAATATCGCGAATACAGCGACACATTTTCATCATTAAATCAATATCGTCGCACACTGCGCGGTGTTTTACGCCCAGCCCAGCGTGGCAATATTATCGCCCGCGCATGGCGTTCATTACGCGCGGCGAACACTGGTGGCCCAATGATAAAATCTGCCGCGCGCCTGGGACGCAGCAGCATGAAATCTGGGAAAATTCGCGATTGGTTATTCCAGACAACATTACAAAACATCGGCGCTGTTGCCAAACTGGAACAGGCTGGCGGTTTGCTGTATGGCGCATTAAATTTTGTTGGCGGCATGTACGATTGGACCGAAACCAGCACGGGTGAATATACCAGCGGTATAGAATTCAAACCATTAACGCTGCTGTCTGCTGATGATTTATCCGGCCAAGAAAACGTCGTTAACTATGGAATGTGGCTGATGTGGATGGGCGATTCGATAAGTGCCATGGACGACGATGCCGCATATCTGCAGGCGATGGATTTCGCCGATAAATTTCATTATAATTTGATGACAGTACAATCAGAAACACCAACCCCATGCAATATTGACATATACGTTGTCCGCCCAATTATTCGCAACCCTGGTGGCGACGCCCCCGAAATGTACTATCTGGTTATGAACGACGAACCGTGGACCACGGCGAATACTGGCGAATAATTCCCCATTGTATTTTTATTTACAACAAACTATAATAATAGTGATGGGGGATGTGTTATGAAGAAATTATTATACTCTTTATTTATCGCACTAGCATTTATCAGCACGGCCAACGCGTACCAGTTGTTATCTTCCAAAGAACTGGGGAAAAACGACGCAAAAAACCAGACTGTTGTTGTAAAATGCACCACTGATACAGGCAAGGTATCAAACCAAACATGCACATTACGTCGCTATGCAAAGTGCAGTGGCACGGGCACAAAGAAAAAGTGTTCCGGCTGGCAGGCATGGCAAGATTTACGAACCCCCGGAAAAAAATATTCTGATTGGCGCAGCGCGGCGTCTGCATGTTGCCGTGCCAAGGGCCTGCGTTAGCTATAGCATCCCCACACACAACACAAAAATAAAACCACCGCCAAAATGGCGGTGTTTTTTATATATGATATATGGTGGATGTGATTGGACTCGAACCAACGACCTCTTCGATGTGAACGAAGCGCTCTAACCAACTGAGCTACACATCCGTTCAATCAGTTCCCTGGTGGGGATAGTGGGACTCGAACCCACACGGTTGCAATAACCAAAGGATTTTAAGTCCTCAGCGTCTACCATTCCGCCATATCCCCAGAACTTAAAAAATCTGTGAAATATACTACCGCGCGATGGGCGCGCTTGTCAATATATTTCTGATGCACACAATAAAAAAAGTGCCCAACCCCGGGCATTTTTTTGGTGGAGCTGATGGGACTCAAACCCACGACCTCTACGATGCGAACGTAGCGCTCTATCAACTGAGCTACAACCCCAAACATGGTGCGGATAAGAAGACTCGAACTTCCAAGGCATTGCTGCCACTAGTACCTGAAACTAGCGCGTCTACCAATTCCGCCATATCCGCAGTGCTTGCATATATTATATCAAGTTTATATATTTTGCAACAATAAAATAACATTATCTGATATCGCAGATATCCCGCCGCGCCAACGCGCGTTCCAGCGCACGTTCTGGCATAAACCATACCCCCGCCACCAGCACATATATACCCAACGACACGAACGGATGAACAAATGCCATTGGTACTGCGATTAAAAACGCAATCTGCGCCCAAAAAATCCCCAGGATACAAATCCGTCGCGCACACAACACTTATAAAAACACTTGCCCTGATTTTCACAAATTTGCTAAGATTCAACCAGAGATGAAGAAAATTCTGTCTTTTGCATTAATGTGTGCTGTTTGCGCTGGTCTGGCCAACGCAGCTGTTCGTGATGAAAATGCAACGAATCGTTCTGGCACCACTGCAACTGGGACAAATACGTCGCGCACCCAATCATCAAAAACAGTTGTTGGTCGCACTGGCACCACCAGCCGCAATCTGTCTGCCACATCACGTGTGGCGACAACACCACGTTCAAACGCATCGGGGCGCACCGCATCAGCTGTCATGCGCAACGCGCCTGTTGCATCACGCGCGGCAACAACCGGGGTTGTATCACCACGCGCGGCGACAACCACAACCGCGACATCACGAACGACAACTGTATCACGCGCGGCATTATCATCTGGGGCGGGGGCACAACGCACGACGCGCGCGGCATCTGTTTCGCGTGCGGCCACGGACGACACTGTATCACTGATGTCAACAACACGCACAGGCGCAGAATACGAACAATGCAAAAGTGCATATTTCAACTGTATGGATCAATTTTGTCAATTAAAGAACGATGATTACCGCCGTTGTTCATGCAGCAATCGTGTATTTGAACTGGACGATGTCCGCAATGTAATGCAAGACGCCGCAGATCAATTAACGGTATTTACTGAAAATCTGGACGTTGTCGGCATGACAGCAGCACAGGCAACCGCTATGAAAACCGCCACCGAAGGGGAAAACGCATTAACCGAAGATACATCTGCATCCAAAGCGTTGCTCCAGGCGATTATGAATTCCATCCGTGGCGACGACGCCACTGTTGGCGGAAAATTCACTGATTTAAACAGTATAAATTTGTCATTCGATACGGTGAATTCATTTGGTCTGGGCGACAGTGGCCAAATTATCGCCACATATAATGGCCAAAATTTGTATAACGCCGTGTACCCGCAATGTCGCGACGCGGTCCGCACTGATTGTAATGACGCCCAACTGCAACGTGCGATAAACGCGTACCTGATGGCCATAGAGCAAGATTGTAACACGGTTCAAAATGCACTGGACCAACAGCAAACGCAAATGAAGGCCGCCGTCCGCGAAAGCAGTGCTATGCTGGACCTGGCGCGTGTAGAAAACCGGCAAAAACATAATTCTGATGATATCGCCACGTGTCTGGCCAATGTCGAAGCTGCTGTACTCAGCGAAGAAGTTTGCGGTGCCAATTATCACAAATGTCTGGATAACGGTCAATTCATAGACGTATCCACTGGCGCCCCAATTGCCGGGGTTACGAATTTCTATGAATTGGGGAATTTGTTAAAATTTGCCGACAATGTTGATGCCGCCGATCAAAAATTATCCCAGGTTGCATCCAACCGCACATTTGTTCAAAACTTTGAAAATCGCGTGAAAAAATTTGCAGAACCGGCACTGGACAAATGTACCGAAAATGCAGATATTGTTTGGGCCGAATACCTGGACAAAGCAATGCTGGAAATATACTATTCCCAACAATCCAAAGTAGATGAAATTAAACAGGGTTGTTTTGATTTTGTATCTGCGTGTTATATGAATGGCGAAAAATCATTAACCGCGGCCATGGCGGGCCTGACCGGCGACGATAGTTTGCTGTTACAGCCATATAAAATAACCGTTACGACCGAAATGTGCCGTGATTATATTGATTCGTGCAACATGATGTTTTACGAACAGTCTGGTGGCCAGAACATCGTAACCGACTATGTAAACAACCGCCAAGAAACCGACACATTAACGGCATGCCGCGCAATCGTCCAGGAATGCTTTGAAAGTTTTGGTGGCGACGGATATGAAAATTTCTATTATCCGTACAGCGGTCTGTTTAAATCTGGCGAAGCGCTGGAATGGTTCACACTATACGAATATGATGAAAACGGGAATAAAAAGACCGACAAATACGTATCAAAATGTGCCCAACAATTAACCGAAGTAGAATCTTGCAACAGTCCCGACATTATCGAACAGGCATTTGGCGGGTTTGATGTACTGGCATCATCCAAGCGCGCAGAATACAATGGTTCAATTGTGTATTATCCTGATCCGAACGGCGACTATAACGGCAAAGGCGGCAAGCACAAAAAATACGGCCTGTTAACCAGCAACAAGATTGACCTGGCTGATGTGGGCAAACAATTCGTATTACAGCATCGCGTTTCGCGCCCAACAGGCGTCGCAACCGAAGTATACAACCAGATTTTAGACACATTAACCACACAATGCGCCAACCTGCAGGGTCGCTTTATCGAACTGCAATTCAGAAAAATTACAAATTACCAAGAAGAAAATTTATGCAAGACTAATTTTGGTTGGTTTGAAGGAGAGAAAGATGATGTACCCTATGAATCTAATAAGGTGGCGAACTTAACCCCTTTCCGTTCTATCATAACCCCTTACTATTCTATCATACTGGGTGAAAATATGTGCCCACGTGATTATGAATTAAATGTCGATACCCAATCATGGGGCGCATGCATATGCTGGGAAAATGGTGGCCGTCGCAGCAAGAACGGTACATCATCAAAATGCATGAATATAATACCAGCAGTTATACTTAAAACTGACGGCAGTGCGTTGTATGAAAAAATCACTGACGAACAACCGTGTACATCCGACAAAATGATGTCTTATATATTAACTTCCAACATAAAAGACATATTTAGCAGTTATTGCACCAAAGAACCATCGCCATCAAATCAAATATGCCCGTTGAACGCTACGGTTGATCCAGGCAACGGTGCATGCATTGTTGACGGCAGCGAATTAACCATATTGCCCAAGGGGCTAGATTAATTCCACCCACCACCATACCCTTGCATTCCTTTTTTTGAATAAACTACAAAATAAAAAATAATTGCGAAATAAACGAACTTAAAAACCTGTCATCCCGTGGCTTGACCACGGGACCCAGGTCATAAAACTCCTGTGCGCCAGCACAGACAACCTTTTTGTCATTGCGAGCGTAGCGAAGCAATCCAGTAATTTATGCCGTCGCGAATGCGACACAACATTTACACTTTGACTTGTCCCCCACCGACACGACGCACAGATTCTGCAATCAATGCCGCCGGTGCACCATCTGGGCGCCGCCACATGTCATCCGCCATTTTCAATTGTGAAATCATTTTTTCCCGTACAGACGGTATAGTCAACTGTTGAACCGCATCCAAAACATTTTCTGTTGTGGCCGCCGGCCCCAAAAATTCCGGATACACACCGCGACCCAACAATATATTCACCAACGAAACCCATTTCACACGTATAACCATTCGCACCAGCCACGTTGTTATCGGATTCATTTTATAAATAACAATTGTTGGAATATGCAACATGGCCAATTCTGCCGATACAGTACCACTGGCAACAATAGCGATATATGTTTTTTCATATACATCATACCGCTGGTCCGACGGCACCAGTTCTGGTTTCACCGACCATTTTTCTGTCTGGCGTCGAACATAGTCCGCCGTTGTTTCAACCGTCGGTATAATGAAACGATACCCCGCATATCCATTTGCAATCAGCTGTTGGGCCACATCACGAAACACCGGCATCAGACGCTTTACTTCGGACATACGACTGCCCGGAACCAGTGTTATTATTTTTTCTGTACTATTACCCCCCCGCGCGCCGTGTCGTCCGAAAACAACATCAGAAATCGGATGTCCAACCGCCACAGTATCCAGACCATATTTTGTGAAGTAGGGCACTTCGAAATCAAAAAATGCATACAATTTATCAAACGTACGCGCATATTTTTTTGCGCGTCCCGCACGCCATGCCCATACCTGGGGGGCAACGACATGATGAAAACGCAAACCATCCGCAATCAATTTGCGCCCCGCCGGCATATGGCGCAGTTTTTTTATAACACTGCGCGCAAATCCGGGCGAATCAATTGTCAAAACGACGCTGGGCCGCGCTGCAATTATTGCATCCACAGTTTGATTTATCCGCCGTGTCAACGTGCGTGCATGGGCCAAAACCTCTATCACGCCCATAACAGATAAATCAGACATCGGGAACAGCGACCCCAGTCCCGCTGCAATCATATTTTCGCCACCAATTCCAACGAATTCTGCGTCCGGCATTTCACGCATTATGCGCGCCCCCAGCACATCGCCAGACACTTCGCCCGCGATAATAAAAACTTTAATTTTTTTATTCTGCATTCTTTGATGTGCCAATTCCACGTTTCGAACGATTTTCTATAAAATCGATTGCATCCATTGCATACTTGTTATTTTTAACATCTTTGCGTACACGCGCCAGTCGTTCTGCAACCGTACCATCCGTGCCCCGGAACACCGCCGAATACACCGAATGAATTGCATGCATATCCTCGTTTGTAAATCCATGCCGCATCAGTCCCACACGATTAATCGTGCGATATACTGCGCGTGGCGAACCGTCATATATTGCGTACGGCAAAACATCATTCCCAACGCCCGACATTCCACCAATAAACGCATTACGTCCAATACGGGCAAACTGTAATACCATAACCCCCCCAGACAGAATGGCAAAATCTTCTACCTCTACATGTCCAGCCACCTGAACCAGGTTAGACATAACGACACTGTTCCCAATTTTACAGTCATGCCCAACGTGCGCATTAACCATAATTTGACAATCATCGCCAATAACCGTTCCATCCGACGCAGGTGTCCCCGAATGAATTGTCACATATTCACGAATTTTACAGCGTTTCCCAATACGCAATCCAGTCATGGCGGCTTCGTCTTGCCATTTTAAATCTTGGCTCATAACGCCCAAAACCGCGAACGGATATACAATAGAATCATCACCAATTGTGGTTTTACCATCAATTACAACATTAGACACCAATTCCACACGGTCGCCCAAAACAACATTTGGTCCCACAATACAAAATGGCCCGATTTTACAGTCTGCGCCCAACACAGCGCCCTTATGAATAATAGCAGTTGGATGTATCATTATTTATGTGCCTATATCTGTGTATATATTATCTTTTGCTTTGGATAATACATTATACGCACATCAATTGGTATTAAATAAATATAACCAATTATAACAACCGTCCTATTTTTCTAATTTGATTTTTATCCTGGTTAAACGCAATCCAATACAGTATCCCCAACGCCGTTATCGCAGGCATAGTCATTATCACACCAAACACCCCCAACGACATCGCATATGCACAATGTTCAATTCCTGTGGGTTTAGTCTCTGCATGCCACACAGACATCGCGGCCAGCACAAAAAACATAACCATCATTCCTAAAAATACCGGCACAGATTCCGTCATAACAAACAGCGCCACCGACAACACCGTCAAAAACCGAACCAGCCACTTTAATTTAATATATGCGCCCGCCTTTATTCGTCCGCGCGCATTCACATTACGCACCGCCAACGTTATCATCCCCATCGCGCCCATCAATATCAAAAACAGCATATGCATCGGACTTAACGCGCCCAATTGCCCGAACCGAAAAAATTCAGGCTGCATTAAAACCGCAACAATTGTGGCCAGCATAACCAGCGTTCCGCCCGCCACCGGCCGCATTTCGCGGTGCACCAACCGTCCAATTCCCAGCCCACATAAAAATGCGCCTATCTGCAACAACGGTCCCCACCAAACATGAATATCAGACAACCCAATCGCCATTAAAACCAATGCCCATCCTGCAAAAATTCCAATTCGCTGCCCCCGCCAGCCCCCCCGCCACGTCGGCAGTTTTACTTTATGCCAATACGACCCGATAAACACCGAAGACACAAAAACAATTGCGGCAATCATAAACGGTAAAACCGTCGCATTATCGCGCAAAACGGCATAATTTCCGCCAAAGAAAACAATCCATGCCAATGTCAAGACCACCATGGTCAAAGACACCCGCCACGTTATATTTTGCGCATTCCAACCAACCCGCTGTAAAAACGCGCCACCACATAAATAGACCAACATAAATACAGGTATCGCCAAAACCGCCCACCAGAAAAACGCAGGTGCCGCCAATGCCGCATTATTAAATGCACTAACCGCACTTTGAACTATTAAACTTTCGTCGAACATATAAACTTGCCTTTTTTTTCCGTTGAATTATTATATACACATGTCTGAAAAACAAGCAATTTTTACCCTGATGGGTGGCCGTGTACGCATGCACCGTGGCCGATACAATCCAACATCTGACGCAGTATGGCTGGCGGCATTTGCACCACGCGGCATGATAAAAGTACTGGACGTCGGCATTGGCACCGGCGGGGCCAGCCTGTGCGTTATGGCAAATAATCCCGGCACAGAATTAACCGGTCTGGATATATCACCAGAAATGTTGGACGAATGCGCGCAAAACGCGATACTGAACGAACACAGCGTTGAATTAATAAATACAGACATCACAACATGGCGCACAACCCGAACATTTGATTTAGTAATAACCAACCCACCATATTTTCGTGGCACCCCGGCAAAACATAACGCCCACCATAACGCAGATATTACAACATGGACACGCCGTTGCATTGCCCGAATACGTCCGCGTGGATACATTTGCATTATTATATCCCCCGACCGAATCACAGACGTACTGGGCGCAATGGCGGGCCATTGTGGCGACACAGAAATACTGCCGTTGTTTGGCGGCAATCCCCACATGGCCGAACGCGTATTAATACGTGCGCGCGTTGGCACGCGGGGCGGGGCACGTATATGGTCTGGGCTGCCGATGAATTACCCCCCTATATTGCGCGATGGCTTGACTATTGATGACGTTTTGACTAGACTGGGGTGGATATGATAAATTTTATAACCAGGTATTTTACATCCCTATGGGCATTTATAACGGCGCCATTTCGTGCGATGTGGCGTGCAATATGTCGCATATTTCCGCCACGCGAATTTACGGTCATGGACACCCCGCGTGGCAATGTTTACACTTTTAAGCAAAGCAGTTTTTGGCGTTTCACAAAATTCTGTGGAAAAATAGGGCTGGTTGTTTGGGCCGCATGGTCGACATATGTATTTATATATCACCGCCCATTATTACAAAAGCGCACCCAACAGCTGGCTGATGCCCAGGCACAACACACGCGCCAAATGACTGATTTACAGGTATATCTGGAAAAATATAACGAATTAACACGCAATTTAAATGTAATTGACGACAAAATATTAAACGCATCTGATTTAAAAGATTCTGAAAAAGAAGAATTAATGAATAATCGCCTGAAAACATGGGGTGAATTAGATTTCTTGCGCACCCGTTTATCAGAAATGTTTACAAACGACGAATACACCGCCGAATACACAAAATTATCTGAATTATCGGCTGAATTTGAATTAACGCGCGCCGAAAACACTGCGTTAAAGCGGCGCAATGCCGAACTGGCGGACAAGATGCAGCAAATCGCCACCGCAGACATTCAAATCGTAGACCAGGTATCAAAACTGGCCACTGAAAACATCGACACATTGCGCGAAACCGTCAAGAACATCAACACAACCATTTCATCACTTGGCCTGACCCAGACGGTATTAGTTCGCAATGCAAACAAATTTTCAAATCCATTGGTTGGCGCGGCATATAATCCACTGGAATTTGACGAAGACTTGGACCCAAAATACCAAAAACTGGCCGACGACCTGGAATTATGGAACGGATTGAAAAAGCTGAAAACAATTTTACCCCTGGGGGCACCGGTTGAAAAAATGCGTGTCACGTCTAACTTTGGCACCCGAAACGATCCATTTACCGGCAAACCTAAAAAACATCGCGGCATTGATTTTGCGGGAAAAATTGGCACCGAATTAATGGCGGTTGCACCGGGTCGCGTTGTATCAGCGGGCGAACGTGTCGGCTATGGCAACACGGTAGAAATTGATCATGGACTGGGCTTCACGACATTATACGCCCACCTGTCGCAAACGAATGTTGCACGTGGCGATTGGGTACGACCGGGCACGGTGATCGGTCTGGCGGGGTCCAGTGGCCGTTCCACAGGCCCACATCTGCATTACGAAATCCGGTACAAAGGTGTACCATTTGACCCATCTAAATTTGTAAAGGAATAATAAAATGCTGGCATTTACAAACGCAAAAGAAAAACAATCACCAACAATAATTGGCGCCGGATGTAAATTAACTGGCGACATGAAAACAGACCACACGGTTCAAATTCACGGCCAGGTTATTGGCAACATAACCGCTGATACCGTTGTGATTGGTCGTGGTGGGCGCGTTGTTGGTAAAATAGTTGCCACCAATTTATTTTTACACGGGACACTGGACGGTCCTGCCACGGTAAACACCGCAAATGTATTCAGCAACGCCCAAATGACCGGCACATTATCTTATTTTACATTGAATATAACCAGCAATACTGGCCTGGAATGCAAACTGTCTAAACGCAAGGATAAAAGAAATGAATAAAACTATATCAAAGATTTTCATTGCCGCCGACCATCGTGGGGCAGGGGTGAAATTATACCTGATTGAAATGTTATCTGCGGCGGGCTATACAGTGGTAAACCTGGGGACCGATGATCCCAACACCCCCGTTGATTTTCCAGATGTTGTGAAAACATTGGCCGACAAAATGGAAACGGACGAAAAGTCCCGCGGAATTTTAATTTGCGGCACTGGGGCCGGTATGCAAATTGCGGCCAATAGGTACCGCCACATTCGTGCATCACGCTGCGAACGCCCCGACCAGGCGCGCGACGACAGATTCCATGACGATATAAATGTTTTGGCATTGGCCGCCGATGATATTGATATAGAGGTATCATTTCTGGTTGCGCGCGCATTTTTAGAAAGCCCATTTGACAACACTGAACGCCGCATCCGCCGATTGAAAAAGATATCATAAATATAAAAAACCACCGCCCATTTGGGCGGTGGTTTTTGATTAATTACCCCAAATTACCAGACAACATCGCATTTCGAAATGCTAGTTCTGTTACAAAACTGCGCCAACACTGCATCCCGCACGTTTTATTGCATACAGATACAGAACCCATACTTTTCGCAAAAACCCATCTCGCAGTAGATACCGGTGAAATCATTTTGCACCAACATTGGTCGCCATCTGTATCATACCCCAGGCCCATAGCTGTATCACCCGAAGCGTCCCCATACGAATTTGAACACGCACCAACTATACGAACCTCTGTTCCCGCCCATAATGACACCGTTTCAATACTATTAGAAGCCCATCCACTAACATTTGAACCCTCTGATGCCGCCAGTGGCAACTTTACACATTTTGTTGCACCATATGCCGACAGCGCCGTCCCGCCATTTTCTGGACACATTGCTGAAAATTTATATTTACTGCCATTTGTATCGGCATATGCAACATTGCGTTCCGCAAATAAATAACAAACATTTTCCGGACTGTCGACCAAACATGTGTTCACGGGAAAACTTAAACACCTATATCCATTCACACAAACACCGTCCATCAGTTTATGATACGGCTCTTCTATTCTTATATATCCACTGGGACAATTTGTACGCATAACCCCATCAGCCGCGAACGCCACACATGGCCCCGATATTAATAATGCAAATATTATCATACGTTTCATGTTTTTTCTCTCCGTATTCAAAAATTTATAACGATACCGCATTAAACAAAGCATCAGTTATCGCACGGCGAAATGTTGAATTACTATTCATCGCACTTGCACATGATTGCGCACAATTTTCATAACAATTATCCTGAGCATAAGTGGTTGAATATGCCACAACCCATTTAGAAAGCCACGGACTTATCATTCGACACCAACACGTTTTATTTCCGCCAGAATCACTAGTGTTTATCACATCGGCAACATCGCCAATTTCACCAGTTTCCACAGCGCACATTCCGATTCCAACTACCAATACATCAACACTGACCCCATTTACAGACGATGTGCACGGCCCTTTCCAATCAATCGAATACATATCGCTATCTGGTGTAATGACACACTTTGATGGATTCAACGGCACACCAACGCTATAATTAGACGCCCCCAGCGCCGCATTCCACCCCGACACCAGCCCACCGGCAACAATACAAATAAAGGCTATTTTTCTCATACGCTCCCCCAATTTTTGCCGAAAATAAACCACCGTTTTTTCGGCATTTTTATGTTTAAAAATTCCCAGATTTCCGCGATTTTCTTCCTTTCTTTTTATGCCGAAAAAAAACGGTGGTTTGGATTCGGCATGAAATTTGATTAAATTTTATTGAAAATTCAACACGTTTACAAGGGAAAAATTTTATACATTATTTATACCCTGAACCCTGATCCCTTTATGCACGCGCGCATGCGCGCGACTTTATTATCCACTGGATCGCCACGGTCGCGTTGCTCCCTCGCGATGACAAGAAACAGGTCATTAATGTGTCGCTCGGGCGCTTATGCGCCCTGTGCGTATCCTCGTATTTGTTCAAACTGCGCTAGCGCTTGTTTTCACATACTCGGATTCATCCCGTGGCCCGGGCCCCGCGAAAACGTCAGTTTTCGTGGGTGGATGCAGACACCGGGATCCAGGTAATTTATGCCGTCGCACATGCGACACCACTTTTACAACAAATCACTTTAATACATAATTATACCAATTTGATATTACAAATAACTTTTATAAAGACACAAAAACAAAAACCGGCAAAATTTGCCCATCAACACCCCCGAAACAAAAAATTAATCCAATTTATTAAAAACAGTTAACAACAAATTGTTTTTATTGTTATAAACACTAAAAAACACCCGCAAAAAGCAGGGCGCACCACAAAAAAAACACCGCAAACCCGCAGAAATCCGCCACTTTTTATTTAAAAACACGCCAAAGCAGGGCACAAATCGCAAAAAATCGCAGACGCCCGGCATATTTTATAACAAAACCGAAACAAACACCACAAAACCGAAACAAACACCACAAAACCGACACAAACACCACAAAACCACACAACAATAAAAAATCAACATCTATCAGAAAATACAATATAATAGCAAGGTTATTGCGTAAACAAATTTAACTTTGTTCGTCACAAAAAATCAACACAACAAAACAACACATGCACATCCAACAAAAACATTTTCCAAACACACGGCCACCACAAAAAAATTCTTATACAACATCAAAAAACAGCACACCAACAAAACCCCGCAACGTCAAACATCTTTTAAACCACAAAGCCCATTATTTACCCAATGCCACAACAGTATTTCCGCCACCAAAAACACCGCCCCAGCCACCCACCACAACACCAAACTATACATAATATACATTATGCGCCTTTTGTGTGCCGCCCTTTGCACTTGTACCCCGACGATAAAAAATACATACAATGCACGAAAACAAAGCGCACATAAAACCACCCCTTCTATCACACATCACAAAGTCCGCCCAAACCCGACCCAAAAACAAACCGCACATCCACGCGCACACAACAAAAAAAACACCCACCACACATTACAACAACTTCGCCCACGTCGCCCCGCACAAACTATACATAACACACACAAAAAACATAAAAAACGCCACAAAAAAACGGGGACACCCGCCCCGTTTTTTATTAAAATAAAACATCACATATTATATTTAACGCTTTGTTATTTTTGAAATTTTTTTCAAGTGCTTTTTCGCAACATTTGTTATATTTTTTATATCTGTTTCCAGCGCGCTTGGCTGGTCCGGATCAAACTTTACCGGTTCAACCCCAGAACAGCAGTTCGGGCATTTTGACGCCATCGCATTTATTGTAGATTTACAATACGGACACACACGCGTCGCTGGTTGTTTTGTCCGAACCCGATTGATGATTTTCACCATAACAAATATAGCAAACATTGTTATAATAAAACTGACCACAGAGTTCAAAAACACACCTATATTCATAGTTGTCGCCCCGGCCGCCTGGGCTTCGGCCACCGTGTTATAGTGCGCCCCGGCCGTTCCACCCGACAAAACGATAAAAAATTGAGAAAAATCAACATCGCCAATTAATATTCCTATTGGCGGCATAATAATATCTTTGACCAAAGAATTCACCATACTGGTCATGACACTGCCGACAATGATACCAACCGCCATATCAATTGCACTGCCACGTTCTATAAAGGCTTTGAATTCTGCTAACAATTTGCTTTTAGCCATTTTTTTGTCCTTTTTTTACATATTCTTTGATTGCATCAACAACCTTGTCCAGTGTTTTACGCAGACTTTCATCCCGCGTTTCAACGGTTATATCCGCCATAGAATAAATGTCATATCGCTCATCAATCAATTGCGCCAGTATTTTCCGGCTGTCCGTGTGCAGCAACTGTGGCCGCGTATCACGAAAATTCGTCCGTTTTACCAGCAAATCCAAATCCGCACGCAGCCATATCGACAACGCCCGCCCCAGGACCATTTCCCGCACGGCGGGGGTTATAAATGCCCCCTCGCCCGTAGAGATAACTTTCAGCATTGGTGGCGTATCAAACAATCGTGCGATAACGCGCTGTTCGGCACGTCGAAATTCATCTTCGCCATACAGCGAAAATATATCCACCACACTGCAACCCGCGGCAGCCTCTATTTCTTTATCAGAATCAACAAATGGTATCCCCAGCCGTCGCGCCAACGCCCGCCCTACACTGGTTTTACCAGCCCCCATCAGCCCAACCATAACGATTGGTTTATCTAAAATTATATTTTCTTTCATACACACAATTTTAATAAAAAAACCTATATTTCTCAATAAGAATTGCTTTTTATTTTAAAAGATATGAAATTTATGCTATAATAGATGCGTACAGATATAAAAAAGCGAGAGAGTTCCAATGAAAAAAACATCACTATTTGCCCTGTCTGTATTTATGCTGTCATTTGGCGGCGCATTTGCAGGCGTTGGCCCACATATTTACGCAAACACTTTTACTGCGAATAACATAACCGCGTTCCAGCATTCTATCATGATGGGCGCAATGCAAACATTCGAAGGTACCGCCGCCGCTGCACTGGCGGGGCGCCGAATTATGCAACCGACCAAATCCGACAACAAAAACGTATACGGCACACTGCCAATGTATGGGCGCCCACATTTATACGGCGAATATGGCGACGACGGCACGGTTCTGACGCAATCTGGTCGCAATGGTGGCGACGCTGCATTTAACAGTCAACCTGTTGTAAACAGCCTGTGGCTGAATTGGCAACATTTCAGCGACGACGTAAAATTCAAAGGCTATGACGAACTGGAATCGGATTATGATTTAATAATGTTCGGTCTGGCCGGGGGCGAAGCACAATGGGGCATTGGCATATCTGAATGGGGCCTGTTTGGCGGTTATGTTGGCGGGACCCAGGATAATAATTTTATCAGCCTGGATGAAACTGGTGGATACGTTGGCATATACAGCGGATATAACATCCAGAATTTCAACCTGTCTTTGGCGGCAAACGCGGGCGCGTTATACAACAACGCCGACAGCGAATACGGCACTGACGAATTTGCCAATATGTGGGCCGGCGTGGCAATGAACGCAACATTCAATCTTGCACTGGACGATACATTCACATTACAGCCTGGCGTATATGCGGGATATACATGGATTGGATCGTCCAATTATATTTCTGTATCTGGCGCATCTGTTGCGAATCAAAACTTTAACACATTTGAAATTGCACCATCACTGCGCGCGATAAAACATATTGGACGTGGCTGGTTTGGATATATCGGTGTAAAGTATGCATTTATGTCTGGCCATGGTGGCACAGTCATCGCCGATGGCGTCGAATACAGCGAACTGGACACACGTGATTATGCAGAATATGGAATTGGTATTGAAAAATCGATAGACAGATTTAATGTTGCCCTGACATTAAATCGACGCGATGGTGGTCGTGCTGGATGGAACGGTTCTGTCACAATGAAATATATATTCTGATAAAAATCCGCCAAATGGCGGATTTTTTAATAATAGCAATCTTGAACATATAAAAAATTTCCAAAACAATGATAACCAAAATATTAAAAAATCTATAACCAGATTTAATTTTTCCACATACGATAGCTGTATTTTTTATTTTGCATTTATCCCAGCCCCCGTGTAGAATGCATTTATGCGACTGGACCAATTTCTTGTTTCAAAACAAATTTACAACACGCGCGCACGCGCGGTGGCGGCAATTCGGGCGGGATTGGTATCTGTAAATGCTGTGGTGGCCAAAAAGCCCAGCCAAAACGTTTCTGATGACGATAATGTTATTGCTGGCGCGTTACCGTATTCGTCTGGTCGTGGCAATTTAAAATTAATCGCTGCACTAGAAAAATTTAACGTAAATCCCGTGGATTATGTGTGTTTAGATGTAGGTGCCAGTACCGGCGGTTTTACCGAATGTTTATTGTCGCATGGCGCATTACGCGTAATTGCGGTTGATGTTGGTACCGGTCAATTGATTCCAGCCATAAAAAACGATAATCGTGTTGTTGTGTTGGAACAAACAGATATTCGTAATTTGGCGCCAATATGTGCGGTTGATTTGATTGTTGTTGATGTATCGTTTATATCGCTGTGTAATATTATGGACGCCCTGTCCGCGTGGCATGCGCCCCAGATTATCGCGCTGATTAAACCCCAGTTCGAGGTTCCACGTGCCATAGCGGCGCGTAATCATGGCGTGATAAAAAGCGCAGACGTCCGACAAAATGCCGTACAAAATGTAATTCAAAACTTTGAAAAAGTTGGCTATAAACAAATTGGTATTATTGAATCGCCCATTCGTGGCGGCAGTGGTAATGTGGAATATTTGGCATACTTGCGCCGTGTGGCGCAATAATGTATCGAATTCCCTTGAATTCAGTATGTTTTATGTATAAAATTTTTCAGACTTTAACAATAGGTTATAAAAAATGGCAGACGATATTAAGAAAATCCATGAACGCGAAGAAAAATGGCAACGCCGTTGGGCGGACGCCGGTGTATTCACCCCTAAAAATGACGGTTCAAAGCAACCGTTTTATATGTTGGCAGAATTTCCATTTCCATCGGGTACAGGGCTGCATGGTGGTCACATGTTGAATTACACCGGTTGTGATGTTATGGCGCGTTTTCGCCGTATGCAGGGTTATGATGTCTTGTTCCCATTGGGGTTTGATTCATTGGGTATTTCAGCAGAAAACTATGCGACCAAGGTGGGCCAGCATCCGTCTGTGGTTGTCGCGGATTTGATAAAAAAGTTCACTAAAAACATGGTGGATATGGGGTGGTCGATTGATTTGAAATCGCAAATTGCGACATCGGACCCTGAATACATTAAATGGACACAATGGATGTTTATTCAGTTCTTTAATACGGGGTTGGCGTACAAATCTATGTTGCCGATGAATTGGTGCCCGAATTGTCGTACCACATTGACCAATGAAGAACTGGAAGATGGTAAATGCAATCGTTGTCATGGACCAGTTGAAATTCGTGAAAAAATGCAGTGGAATCTGGCGATTACTAAATATGCCCAGCGTTTGTTAGATGGGTTAAGTGCGGTGGATTATCCAGAACGCGTAAAGCGCGACCAGATAAACTGGATTGGTAAATCCACGGGTGCGGATGTTGATTTTATGGTTGGTGATGACGTGATGACCGTTTACACCACCCGCGTTGATACTATATTCGGTGCGACATTTTGTGCGATTGCGCCAGAACATAAGTTGGTTGCCAAGTGGTTGGCGGATGGGCGTATTAAAAACGCGGACGCAGTGCGTACGTATATAAAGCAGTCGGCCGAAAAATCTGAATTTGATCGTACGGATGCAACAAAAGAAAAAACAGGTGTGCGCCTGGATGGCATAATGGCGCGTAATCCATATACTGGGGATGAAATTCCGGTGTTTGTTGCAGACTATGTATTGGTGAATTATGCACATGGTACAATTATGGCGGTGCCGGCGCATGATGAACGCGACTGGGATTTTGCGAAAAAGTTTGATTTGAAAATCATTCCGGTTATCGATGGTGGCGAGCCAGATAAAGTTTGGACCGGGGATGGCGTGCACATTAATTCGGGATTCTTGGATGGTATGAACAAGGCCGATGCAATTGCCGCCGCGATTAAGTATGGCGAAGAACATGACTTTGCGCGTCCGAAAACGCGATTCAAAATGACCGATTGGGGCTTTTCGCGCCAGATGTACTGGGGCGAACCAATCCCATTGGTATATTGTGAAAAATGTGGTTGGGTGCCGGTACCGGAATCTGAATTGCCGTTGATGCAACCGTATATGGAAGACTATCGTCCAACAGAAGACGGTGAAAGTCCCCTGGCGCGCGCAACAGATTGGGTAAATACCACATGTCCAAAGTGTGGCGCGCCAGCGCGGAGAGAGACGGATACTATGCCGCAATGGGCAGGTTCATCGTGGTACTATATGCGGTATCTGGATCCACATAATGATAATGCGTTTTGTTCGCGTGAACAGATGGAACGCTGGATGCCAGTTAATCACTATAACGGTGGGAACGAACACAATACGCGCCATTTGATTTATTCGCGTTTCTGGCACAAGGCTTTATACGATTTAGGTTTTGTTAATACCGATGAACCGTATAAAAAACGTACCACGAATGGATTGCTGATGGGGTCAGACGGGAAAAAGATGTCTAAATCCGCTGGCAATGGATTCCAGGTTGATGAAATGGTGGCACGTGTGGGGGCGGACGCCGCGCGTACAACAGTTTTATCGCTGGGGCCGTGGGATACGAATGTGAATTGGTCAGACGGTGCGCTGGCCGGGGTGCAAAGATTCTTGAAACGCGTGGAAAATATGGCGGATAATTTGACAGATGATGCCATGAATGCGGACCAGGAAAGATTGGTGCATCAATTA
>JADINC010000045.1 GCA_017694255.1 Candidatus Enterousia avistercoris
GACAACAACCAGCGTGTTTAACAAAGAGTCTGGGGCAAAAACTGTTGCTGATTTGCGCAAAACTAATGAAGAACAGGCGCAGAAAATTGTACAAATGACCGCATATGAAGAAGAGGCAAAACGTTTGCTGGTGTTAGCGCGGAATGAACTGGAAAGCAGCAGTGCAGTGGTTGCCCAGTATCAGGCGCAAATTGCAGAACTAGAAAGTGGCAGTGCAGATTTACAAAATCAAATTGCGGAGTTAACAACCCAATTGAACCAGGCAACGTTGGATAAACAGCGGGCGTCTGAATTGGAACAAGAACGGCGCACATTGCAAGAACAGATGAACCAGCAACGTGCAGAATTGGCCGCACAGTTGAATAAATTACAGGCGGCGTTAAATGCGGCCGAAGAAGAAGCGCATCAGAAAGATATTCAATATGTTGAAATGTCGAATCGGCTGAACAAGGCATTGGCGGATAAAGTTGCGGAACTGAACGATGTTGCAAAGTATCAATCGGCATTTTATAAATCTATTAAAGATGTGCTGGGGGATGGCAGCTTTATTCAACCCGAAGGCGACAGATTCATTGTTTCCAGTGATATTTTGTTTGGCAGTGGGTCGTATACTCTATCGCCAGAGGGGAAAAATCAATTGCGCTTGATCGCGAACGTTATTAATGATTTGGAAAATAAAATTCCAACAAATATAGACTGGATTATTCGTGTCGATGGACATACGGATCGCCAGGCGGTTGTGCCGGGAACACGCGGGTATTCTAATAATATGGAATTGTCGCTGTTGCGGGCAAACGCGGTTGTTGATGAATTGGCGCGCGCTGGCGTTTCGCGGCGGCGTTTGGTCCCCAGTGGGTTTGGTGATTTGCATCCTGTGGCGCTGGGGCGGGATGCGGACAGTTTGCAGCAAAATCGCCGTATAGAATTACAGTTGACGAATCGGTAATATGGGCCCGCATTTTATATGCGGGTTTGTTTTTATTTTTTTATGCGATATAATTCGCACGATATGAAATTGGAATCAAACGGCATTTTAATAGATTTGTGCCCAATTGGCGAACGCGATTCGGTTGCGCGTGTTTTTACATCGGAATTTGGGGTGATGTGCGGGGTTATGCGGGCCGCACAAATTGCGCGAAAAAACAAGCCACTGGTTGGCCAGGTTGGATGTGCCACGTGGAATGCGCGTTTGGATTCGCAATTGGGGACGTTCCATTGGGAATCTGAAAAAAATTTGGCAGTGGAATTAATGCGGTCGCAAAAATTATTAGCAATGATGAACAGTGCGTTCGCGCTAATTACAGTATTGTTGCCGGAACGTGAACAATATTCGACATTATATTCGGCAACAGTTGATTTGATGCGTAATCTGGGTGGGCGGGGGAATGTGGATGCATATTTGGAATGGGAAACAGAACTGTTGCGCGATTTAGGTTATGGACTGGATTTGTCGGCGTGTGCCGCGTGTGGTACGCGGGATAATTTGGTGTATGTGTCGCCACGGACTGGGCGGGCCGTGTGCGCGAAATGTGGCGCGCCGTATGATGATAAAATGTATCGTTTGCCGTTAAATCTGGATATAACGCGTTTGTTCATTGAACGGATTTGCATGGCCCAGGGAACAGATTTGCCAATCGCGCGAAAACGATTGATAAGTGAATAAATTTGTATATGAAATATGATTTATTTTCCTTGCGTAAATAAAAAAATTTGTTTATTCTGGGCATGTTCAACAGACAAAGGAGAAAACTATGACTTGGACAATCTTGGTTCTGGTTGTTGGTATCCTGTTGTTCTTGTTTGGTGGCATGCTGTTGCCAAAGAATAATGACAAGAAATCCGCAGCTGGGAATATTGTTTTGGGTAAATGCATCAATTTGATTGCAATTATCTTGATTATGGGCAGTGTTTGCCGCCTGTACACGCCATTTTATCTGACAAAGATTAATCCGATTATCGTTCAGGAAATGGTCAATGGTATGCAGGAACAGCAACAGGCCGAAAAAAATAAACAAATCCGCAAAGCCGTTCGTTCCGAAGGCGACAAGATGATGCGTGATGCGCCAATCTTGGGTAATCGTGATGCGAAAAAGACAATTTATGTCTGGACCGATTTCTCTTGCCCATATTGCCGCCGCGTACATGGTGAACTGGAACGCGTATTGGCTGATCGTGATGATACACGTGTTGTTATTAAAAACTTCTCTATCCATGGACCTTTGTCTGATGGACCAGCACGCGCAGTTATCGCCGCGAATTTGCAAGATCCAGAAAAAGCCGCGAAGTTAACAAATATGTTAATGACACGCGAATTCTATACCCAGGACGATTTGAAAGACCAGTCTAAGTTGGCCGATAAAGTCGAAGCCAATGTTATGAAAATGGCAAAAGAAGTTGGTCTGGATACAGAAAAACTGAAAGAAGATATGAATGGAGAAGTCGTTGCACGTGAATTAAGAAATGTGCGTGATTTGGCACAGCGCTTTGAAATCAATGGAACACCATTCTTGATTGTTGGTGAACAGGCGTTCCCAGGCGCGGTTCCAGCCGATCAAATCGAAGCCGCATTGGATGAATAATAATTTATTCAATGTGATAAAAATCCCGCGCATTTGCGCGGGATTTTTTTACCAAAAAAATAAATCCCCAAATGGGGATTTTTTATTTCGATTCCAGTATCGCGATGCCGGGCAGGGTGCGGCCTTCGATAAATTCCAGGAATGCGCCACCACCGGTTGATACGTATGTTATATCATCTTTGACCCCGCATGCGGTTAATGCGGCAACGGTATCACCACCACCAACGATGCTTTCCAGTTTGCCAGCACGGGTTTGTTCGGCAATTGCGTTGGCAATTGCAAATGAACCGTATGACCAAGTCGGTTGCCATTCGGCCATGCCGACCGTGCCGTTCCAGATGACTGTGGCCGCCGATTTAATTGCGGCAACATCGCGTTCGGTTGTGGCGATGCCTGCATCAATAATAATATCGTCGTCTTGGATTTCAGAAAAATCTTTGTTGGTGCGTGTGGCGGTTGGGGTGAATTCTTTGGCAACACCCTTGTCCAGGGGCAATAGTACATTGCAATTGTTTTCTTTGGCGTATTCCAGAATTCCCAGGGCGGTGTCTTTCTGGTCGGCTTCGTATAATGAATTGCCAACCCGACCACCTGTCGCATAATTAAATGTTGTTCCCAATGCGCCACCAATTATCAATGTGTCGGACAGTTTTGCCAGTGCACGTAATACACCGATTTTTGTGGAAACTTTGCTGCCGGCGACAATCGATAATAACGGACGGCGTGGATTTTCCATTACCGCAGATAAATGTTCTATTTCAGATGCTAATAATTTACCCGCGTATGATGGTAATATTTCCGCAACGCCAACCGTGCTGGCATGCGCGCGGTGCGATACAGCAAAAGCATCATTTACGAAAATGTCAAATCCGTTTGCCAACTGGGCAGAAAATTCTGGATCATTTTTTTCTTCGCCCGGGTAAAAGCGCACGTTTTCCAGCAATACAACGTCGCCGTCTTTCATGTTCGCCATGAAATCTTTGTCCAGGCAATCGGGAATCAATGGAATTTTCATGTATTCTGCGACCGGTGCCAATGTAAAGTCCATGTTGCGCGTGCCCTTTGGCCGACCCAGATGGGCGCAAATCGCAATGCGGGCACCGCCGGCGCGCAGGGCGCTTATTGTCGGCATGCTTTGGTCAATACGAAACGAATCGGTTATTGCCCCGTCAACGATTTGTACATTGAAATCGTCGCGCAATAATACATATTTGCCGCGGACGTCCAGATTATCAATTGTGCGTAGTTTCATTTTTATTTATCCTTTCCTTTACGGGTTTATATGTTTTTCGATAATGTTCGTTTATACCATATTTATCAATCGCGTGCAAATGTTCAGCGGTTGGGTATCCAGAATTTTTGTCCCATCCGTACATTGGATATTGTTGCGCCAATTCGTGCATGATTTTATCACGCGTTTCTTTGGCGATAATAGATGCCGCAGCAATTGATAATGATTTTGCATCCCCATGAATAACGGGGGCACCGGTTAAAAGTGGCGGCATTTTGTTCCCGTCTATTAAGCAAAACTGGGGCGTGCAACTGATTTTTTGTACCGCACGTGTCATTGCAGTTAATGATGCGCATAAAATATTTAATTCGTCTATTTCGGATGCACTGCATTGTGCCACCGACCAAATTGTATTTTTGATTATCCATTCATATGCAATTGCGCGCATATGGGCGGTCATTTGTTTTGAATCACGGATTACGACCGGGATTTCAATATTGCGGTTTGGAAATATAACCGCCGCCGCAACCACCGGACCACACAGGGGGCCACGGCCCGCTTCGTCCACGCCGGCAACCAATTCAAATCCAGTTTCGTTTTCGATATCAAATGTTGGGTTCGTTTTCATAGCCAACATACGATATCATTATTGCGGCGATAATAGAATATAAATTTTCTAAATCGACATGCGGTCAGCGATTTGCTGTTGAACGTATTCATCTTCGCTGTTGTATAATGGCCATTGTGATTCTGCCAGTTCGCGCATGGTTGTTAATGGCTGGTCCAGACGGGCACGATACAGCCACATGTTTGACATAACGCGCTTTATATAACTGCGGGTTTCGTATGTTGGAAAACTTTCTATATATAACAATGGGTCGTATGTTTGGAACATTTTTTCAAATTCGACCATTGTGCCCATTCCCGCATTATATGCCGCCAGCATTTTAATTATGTTATTGTTTATATTGGGGTGCGCCAATAAATCTACGATATATTGTTGGCCCAGGAACATATTGTGTTCGGGATTTGTCATGTCAATATCAGACATGTTAACCTTGTTTTCGCGCGCAACGCGTTTTGCAGTGCCAGGCATAATTTGCATCAATCCGTTTGCCCCGGCGCCAGATTTTGCGTTTGTGCGAAATCCGCTTTCTTGTTTTGTAATTGCCAATAATAACGCGCGGTCAATTGACCAGCCCCCCATTGGTTCCCAATCAGGCAGCGGATATTGTGCCGAATAGATAATGTCGTCATCAATTTCCAGAATCCCGCGGTCTTGGATAAGGCTGGATGCCTGGATTGATACGCGGGGCAGTCCATATGCCGTTGCCACAGAATTTATTGCGTGCAGGGTTCGGTCAGAAACCTTGGCGGTAATCATGTATTTAAGGTATAGTTCAGCGCGTTCTTTTTGACCCACCTGGAGCAGGGCC
>JADINC010000046.1 GCA_017694255.1 Candidatus Enterousia avistercoris
TTCAATTGATGCCGGATCACCACCATGTTCACCGCATACGCCCAGGTGAATCTTGTCCCCCTTGGTCGCGCGGGCCTTGGCAACGGCATCTTTAATCAAAATGCCAACGCCTTCTTGATCGACAGACGCAAACGGATCGGCAACATAGATTCCACGCGCACGGTATTCATCCAAAATCTTGCCCGTGTCATCACGCGACATTCCCAATGTTGTCTGGGTCAAATCATTTGTGCCGAATTCAAAGAATTCACAACTTTCTGCGATTTGATCAGCCAGAACCGCCGCGCGCGGCAATTCAATCATTGAACCAACAGTGTATTCAATGCTGTCGCCGGTTTCTGCAAACAGTGATTGTGCGGTTGCATCGATAACTGATTTAACGATATCAACTTCTTTCTTGGAACCAACCAATGGAACTTCGATTTCTGGGAATACGCGAATGCCCGCATTCTTGCATTCCAGTGCCGCAGACAATATTGCGCGTGTTTGCATTTCGCAAATTTCTGGATATGTAATTGCCAATCTGCAACCACGATGTCCTAACATTGGATTTTGTTCATGCAAAGCCTCTGCACGCGCCTTTACAAATTCCACAGATTTGCCAATATGCGCCGCCAATTCGGCGATATCTGCGTCTGTATGCGGCAAGAATTCATGCAACGGTGGGTCAATCAAACGGATTGTAACCGGCAGACCATCCATAATCTTGAACAGTTCAACAAAGTCCGCCTTTTGATACGGCAACAATTTCGCCAGCGCAGCACGACGACCGTCAACATCTTCGGCCAAAATCATTTCGCGCATATCCTGGATACGGGCCGGGTCAAAGAACATATGTTCTGTACGTGCCAGACCGATGCCTTCGGCACCAAAATCACGCGCCTGTTTGGCATCTTTTGGTGTTTCGGCGTTTGCCTTGACCTTGATATCTTTGATTTCATCAACCCACTGCATCAGTGTGCCAAAATTACCCGTCAATTCCACAGACACGGTTGGAACCTGGCCGGCGATAATTTCACCGCGCGCACCATCGATTGACACCCAATCACCTTCGTTGATAACAACGCCAGATGTTGTTTTCATTGTTTTTGATTCATAGTCAATCTTGATATCTGGCGAACCCGATACACATGGTGTACCCATACCACGGGCAACCACCGCCGCATGCGATGTCATACCGCCACGCGCCGTGATAACACCCTGGGCCGCGTTCATACCGGCGATATCTTCGGGTGATGTTTCAACACGGATTAACATTACTTTTTTGCCATCAGCCGCCCATTTTTCCGCATCTTCGGCGTTAAAGACAGCCTGACCAACCGCCGCGCCCGGGGATGCCGGCAGACCAGTTGCGATAACTTTCTTTTCTGCCTTTGGGTCCAACATCGGATGCAACAGGTGATCTAACTGGTCCGCGCCAACGCGCAAGATTGCTTCTTGCTTGGTCAATAAACCTTCGTTTACCATTTCAACCGCCATGCGAACCGCTGCCGCCGCCGTGCGTTTACCATTGCGGCACTGCAACATCCACAATTTTCCATGTTCGATTGTGAATTCCATATCCTGCATGTCTTTGTAATGTTTTTCCAGCTTTTCGCGAACATCACACAGTTCTTTGTAAACCGCTGGCATCGCTTCTTCCAGCGACAGACGGCCGGAATCATCCTTGCTCATCGGTTGTGGTGTACGAATACCCGCAACAACGTCTTCGCCCTGGGCGTTGATTAAATATTCACCATAGTATTTGTTTTCACCGGTGGCCGGATCACGGCTGAAGCATACACCCGTTGCAGAATCATCACCAGAATTACCAAACACCATTGCCTGGACATTAACCGCGGTACCCCAATCGCCCGGAATATTATTTAACTTGCGGTATGTGATGGCTTTCTTGCTCATCCAGCTGCCGAACACGGCACCAATCCCCAGTTTCAACTGTTCCCATGGATCTTGTGGGAATACTTTACCAATTTTCACACCGATTTCTTTGAACTTTTCGACCAGTTCTTTTAAATCATCGGCGGTCAGTTCGGTATCGACCTTGTAACCCTTGTCTTCCTTCATCCGTTCCAGGGTGTGTTCAAACAGGTCAATATCTGCCCCCAGAACAACGTCCGAGAACATCATGATAAAGCGGCGATATGAATCATATGCAAAGCGTTCGTTGCCAGAATGCCGCGCCAATGCTTTGACTGTTTCGTCATTTAAGCCCAAGTTCAAAACCGTATCCATCATGCCCGGCATAGATACGCGCGCACCAGAACGAACAGAAACCAATAATGGGTTTTCCATGTCGGCAAATTTCTTGCCCATAATGCGTTCAATGTGCGCAACACCCGCACGTACCTGGTCCATTAAATCCGCAGGATATGTCTGATTGTTATCATAATAATATCTGCACACATCGGTTGTGACGGTAAATCCCGCCGGCACCGGCAAACCGACCAAATTCATTTCTGCCAAATTGGCACCTTTACCCCCCAGCAGGTTGCGCATATCGGCTTTGCCCTCTGCCGCACCGTTGCCAAAGGTATATACCCATTTATTACTCATTATGGTTTCTCCTTATGTTAAAACGCCATTGGATTTTGCGGAATCTGGCACGGGATTGCAAGAAAAAAAGCATTAAATCCATCAAACTTTTAACTTTACAATCCTTGATTTACGGTTTATTTTGGCATGTATGACAAATTTACATGATGTGGCATTTATAGCCAAATTAAATAATCATTTAAAATCAGGTGGTGTGATTGCATTCCCAACAGATACTGTTTGGGGGCTGGGGGCATTGCCAACACGCGTTGGCGCGGATGCATTGTTCGAAATCAAACACCGCCCCGCGAACAAGCATCTGATTATCATGTCCGACAGTTTGGTACATATAAAACCATACATGGCGAATTATCCTGCACGCGCATTTGAATTGGCGCAGAAATATTGGCCGGGTGCACTGACCATTGGTGTGCCGGTGGCGGGTACTGATTCAATGGTATTTGGTGGCGTACGTGTACCGAATTACAAACCGTTTATGGAATTGTGCAGTGTGATTGATGGGCATTGTTTGGCAACGACATCCGCAAATATATCGGGGCAACCAACATTACAATCGGCCGACGAAATTCGTAAAACTTTTCCAAACATAATCGTAATCGATAACGCGTTTGAACCCATGGGTGGCGCACCAAGTACAGTTGCTGTTTTAGACGGCGATAATATAAACATCGTCCGCGCCGGCGGCGTAGTGATTGAATAATTTTTATTTAATCGGTTTGCTGATGTATGGGCTGTTTGCAATTAGAAAGCGGTATGGCAGCCCTGCATCTGCACCGGCATAGTCAACACCAATGCGCGGACCTGTTTTTATTTTTGGCAATGTATCACGCGCATCAATCCAAATCTTTTCGCCGCGTGTTAAATCCAGTTTATTATCTGCGCGTGTAATATTTAATGTCTTGCACAATTTGCCGGGGCCGTTGCAATCATCGTATTCCAGCGCACGTATCAGCACCGCCGCCGGCGTGCCCGCCGGCCCCAGGACTATGTTCAACATATTATGCAATCCATAGCATAAATATACATATGCATGCCCACCCGCCATAAACATTGCGTCATTACGTGGTGTGCAACGTCCGCCAAATGCGTGGCACGCACGATCATTATCCAGGTATAATTCCAGTTCGCATATACGCGCACGAATAAATGAACCATCAGGCATTTGCCGACACAGCCACGCCCCAACCAGTTCGCGCGCGGCAACAAATGGGTCTTGTAAATAAAATTCGCGTGGTAATGGCATTTATGAATACTTACCTGAATTAATGAATTTTTTACAATGATAAAATATCACCCATGGTACGCAAGGATAATTTTTATGCCGCGGGCGCAATAGTCTTGGGCATGCATGATGCACTGGTGTCGCTGACTGGACTGATTGCTGGGCTGGCGATTGCAATGGCAGACAGGCATTCAATTATCCTGACTGCAATAATTGCATCTGTCACGGCCAGTTTGTCTATGGCGGCATCTAATTATTTAGCCGTACGCACAGACGGCGGGCGGGCGTTTATATCGGCACTGTATACCGGCGCGGCATATATGATAACGTGCGCGTTATTAATACTGCCGTTTTTTATATTTGAAAATCGTATAACGGAAATAGCCATAATGTTTTTAATCGCCATAGCCGAAATTTTTATGGTTAATTATTATATTGGCCATATGCGCCGGCAACCATATATTCAGAACTTTTTAGAAATGCTGGGGATATGCACAGGGGTATCAATTATTGCTTTTTTAATTGGGTGGTGCGCAAATGCGTATTTGGGTATCAGTGCATAAAAAAAGCCGCATAATGCGGAGGTATTTTTTATCTGGATTTATCGCGCGATGATAACGCCCGTAATAATGGCACACGCAAACCATCCGCCAGAACATTCATAAATGTTGAATATGCGCGATTATACAAATGCCTGTTCGATTTTGGTGTGATACTTATAATCTTTGGCCCAATAGTCATTATAAAATCGCCACGTTCACCAATTGGTGCCAGTTGATATAAAAATACATTACCAAAACCAATACGGTACAGCGTACTGTCTGCAAGTGTCTTGAATTCTGCATTATTTATTGATGTTGGCGTTTTCTTTTGTACCATGTCCATAACAACGCCATGGGCCGAATCCGCAGAAATATTATATAATTTTGTATCAGAAAATCTTAACGTATTTCCATTATCTTCTGTCTTTGCGGGTTCGATATAAACATAGCGCTTGTTCTGGGTTAATTTATCCAGCGCAAACCACGCCGCGATTTCCCCATCAGACATTTTATCCAATCCCTTGTTCACGGTTATATAATTCGAAACACGTTGAAAGAAATTACGAACTTCTTGTTTGTATAAATCCAGTTTTATCGCTTTTTCCATAATACGCGAAACACGACGGCGAATTTCTGGATTAATTGACATGTCTATAATATGATCATTTATGCACAGTGTTGTACCCGATGCTAACATTCTGATTACAATTTCATTTATAAATAATTTTCCGTCTTTGATAACAGATTTGGTAATATTTCGTTCTGCTGATTTTAAAATACTTAAAATTTGTTCTGCCGTGTATTTCATATACGCCCCCAAATATTTACAACATATTATTCTGTAGAAAAACATTACACAAATTCCACAGTTCTGGAAATTCACGCATACCTCCAGAAAAATGACCGCGATCAGTAAACCGATGTACCCGCATGTCTGGGTATATCGATTCCAGTTTTTTACAACCCTGGATTATCATGTCGCCATAGTGATCGTCCGACGAATAAAACAAATCCATCGTTCCGACACGCGATGATAAATCTGGGGATGGGGCAAAGTTATTAAAATATTGGGGGAACTGATGCTGGGCGTCTATCCATGGCGCCACCAGTATCAAGTGCCCAATTTTTATACCCGGGTTTTCTGACAGATATTTTACCAACAACCCACCACCACACGAATGACCAATCATGATTGTATCAGCGTCAATTTGCTGACGCGATAAAATGTCAACGTCCGCGGCATAACTGCGCGCTGGCAACCATGAATTGGTGAAAGATGGAACCTGGGTCGGGACGCCGGCCAATATTAATTTCTGTTGCAGCCATGGATACCAATATGATGCACAGAATGGAATTTCCATTTTATCAAATTCATCTTTGAATTTTACACCATGACATATTATCGCATTGACCATCGCACGCCCCTATCTTGACTTTACGCCTTGGCGCATCAGTTGTTCTTTTGCAACATCCAGTTCTTCTTCTGTGCCAAAGACAAATGGTATAATACCCGCATTATATTTTTTTAATCTGTCATCTAATAATTTTTGTGCTTTTTCTCGGCGCGCAGGATACGTCAAAACCATATACTTTTTACCGCATTGATTCACAGTATCCAACATGACTAATCTGTCTTTGTAATCTTTTTCAATAATCAGCCCTGTTGCCACCGCTTCCCAGTCATTGTCTGTTTCTTTGACGATAACATCAAAATTGTCGCTGATTGCGGCGTGGTGCCATCCACTGGCGGTAATGCCAATTGTCTGGGATAAATTTTGATACATAGTATCTAAATTCTTTACCCCGCGTTGGAATTTTTCTGCCAGATTTTGTTTTTTCATGCGCCCCCCTGCTGTACGATTAAATTATCTGACCCTGTGCAGACATGCCCGCCGGAACAATTGCCAATAATCTGCCCCGCCCAATGATTCTGGGCAATTCGCAGCACAGCATTCACGACGCGTATGAGGATTTACGGTGCACATACACCGCGATGCTGTTGAATTACGCAATTTATTTATAAATGAATGATATACATTTATCGCGTCATCAATGTTATATACAACCTTGGTTTCCATATGAAAACTGACCGGACCATTATTACATTGTTTCAAAATAACGCTGAACGCATCGCATTTTTGAAACGTGTTGCTGTCTGGGTCAAAAATGTTTTCCAGACGCTTTAAATACACTTCGCCATTTTTATCAGAATATTCTGCATAAACTTTATTTATCATAATTATTTCCCTTTGCAATACAGAATACCAGCATAACATTTCAAATGAATATATCAATAAAAATAAACCCGCCACGCGGGCGGGGGGGCTATATAGCGGTTTTATTTTTGTTTTATAAAAAGATTTTATTTTTAATCTTCTTTTTTATCACTACTTCCACAAACATATAAATCACGAAGTTTCTGATAAGTATTCACTTTTGCAAATTCTTGTGGAGTTAA
>JADINC010000047.1 GCA_017694255.1 Candidatus Enterousia avistercoris
CCATTATACCCGCCGGCGTCATTCCTGGTATGCGTGACAGGTCGGCAATATTTTCCGGTCGCGCCGCGGTCAGTTTTTCAACCAGTTCATTGGTCAACCCTGGCAAATTTTTATAATCAAAATGTGTGGGGATTTTTAATTCTGCATCCCGCCGATATGCGGCAATTTCGCGTTCATTGCGCTGGATATAACCGGCATAGAATGTATCGTTTTCGCGGATTTTATCGGCGCGATACGCGTATTTTTCATCCCGCGCGGCGACGTCCAGCATCCCCAGCACCACCGCCATATCACCCAGACGCGCAATTGCATTATCCGCACGCAGGCTTAATCTGTATTCTGCGCGTGACGAAAACATACGATACGGTTCATCCACCCCCAGTGTTGTAATATCGTCAATCAATACACCAATCATTGCGTTGGTTCTATCCAGTCGCAGCGGCGCCAACCCCAACGCGTGTGCGGCGGCATTTGCACCTGCAACAATACCCTGGGCGGCGGCTTCCTCATACCCAGATGTTCCATTAATTTGTCCCGCAAAAAACAGCCCCGGGATGTCTTTTGATTCCAATGTATCGCGCAACGTGCGCGCGTCAATTGCGTCATATTCAATCGCATAACCATAACGCACAACGCGCGCGTTTTCCAGTCCTGGGATCGTACGAATCCATGCATCTTGAATATCTGCGCCGAAACTGGTGGAAATACCGTTGGGGTAAATTAAATCACTGTCCAATCCTTCGGGTTCCAGAAAAACATGGTGTGATGTATGTTCTGGGAAACGCATAACCTTGTCTTCGATACTGGGGCAATATCGCGGACCTGTGCCACGAATATCCCCATTATACATCGGCGCCGCCGATATATTTTCGCGTATTAAATCATGTGTTTTTTGTGTTGTGTGTGTTATATAACATACTGCGTCATATTTATTATTCGGGTTTGGCGCACTGAACCAATCGTGTGGTGCGTCGCCTGGTTGTACTTCGCATACAGAATAATCAATGGACGATTTATCAATACGTGCGGGCGTACCTGTTTTCAGTCGCATGATTTTAAACCCTGCCGCCGCCAGTGCGCCTGATATATTTTCATCTGCCGCCTGGTATTCGCCGTTGTCCATTATGCGTCCGGATGACACTTTTTCTGTGCCACGCGTAACCAGCCCATGCAAGAATGTCCCCGTGGTCAACACAATCGCCCGCGCATGATATTTGTCATTTATTATCTTGCGCGCGATATCTAATTTATCAACGGTTTCAAATGCGATATCCAGATTATTATATTCACCCAGAATTTGTGTTATTGCATCATGGTACAGTTTTCTGTCAATTTGTGCGCGCAATGCTTGGGTTGCTGCACCATGTGATGCATTCAGTGTGCGAAAGTGAATCCCCGCGGCGTCCGCCGCGCGACCCATGATTCCGCCCATTGCGTCAATCTCGGCCACCATTTGGGATTTACCGGGTCCCCCAATTGATGGATTACACGACATTGCACCCAAATCAGACGCGCGTTGGGTAATCAACAATGTACGCGCACCACGGCGGGCTGCTGCTGCTGCGGCCTCGACCCCGGCGTGACCACCACCAATAACAATAACATCAAATTCTGTCATTGATTAAAAACGTCCCATACCACCATTTACATGCAAAACTTGACCATTGATGTACGATGCCGCATCTGATGCCAAGAACACACATGCATACGCAATATCATCTGGTTCGCCAAAACGACCCGCCGGAATTTGTGCCAGGTACGATTTTTTCAATTCATCAGACAAAACATCTGTCATTGGGGTTTTAATAAATCCCGGTGCAATACAGTTTGCGGTGATTCCGCGTGATCCAACCTCTGCGGCAATTGATTTAGTCATTGCAATCATTCCGCCCTTGGACGCGGCATAATTCGCCTGGCCCGGGCCACCAATTGCGCCGATGATTGATGCCATATTAATAATACGACCACCACGATTTTTCATCATTGGCATAATAACCGCACGACACATTTTAAAGCACGACCGCAGATTAGTATTTATAACATCATCAAATTGATCGTCCGACATACGCATCAACAATGTATCTTTTGTAATACCGGCATTATTCACAACAATATCGATTTTACCCGCGGTATCAATTGTTGATTGTACTAAATCAATTGCACCGCCGTCCGACGCCAAGTCAATTGGAATTTTGATATAAGAATTATCAAATTGTGCATCTAATTTATCCATACTGCGCCCAGACACAACGACGGTTGCGCCGGCTTCTTTCATACGCTTTGCAATTGCGCCACCGATACCACCGGTTGCGCCTGTGATTAATGCGACTTTGCCTGTTAAATCAAACATTTTATATCTCCAATTTTTTTGCTGTCATATCTGGACATATGCGCGTTGTCAATCCTGTCAGAACTGCGCCTGGTCCAACCTCAATCGTTTCTGTAATACCCAATTCGTGCATTTTCAAGACTGATTCACGCCAATGCACGCCATGCGTGATTTGATATACCAATGCCTCTTTAATTTCATCTGGATCAGACATCGGTGCTGCGGTTTTATTAGAAATTAAAATGGCTTTTGGCGTTTTGATTTCAATTTTTTCCAGCGCGGCGTGCATCTCTTCCGCCGCCGGTGCCTGGATTCTGCAATGAACTGGTACGGATAATGCCAACGGCATTGCGCGTTTGGCGCCGGCTTCTTTGGCGGCGGCCATGGTTGCCTCTACTACATCGCGCGCACCAGAAACAACAACCTGACCGGGGCAATTATCATTTGCAACATCACAATCTGTTTTTGCACAAATATCGCGTACTTGCCCGATATCCAGCCCCAGTATCACGGCGGTCAATCCCGCACCAACCGGTACCGCACGCTGCATCGCATCACCACGCAGTCGCAACAAACGCGCTGTATCACCAACCGACAGCGCGCCCGCCGCACACAGCGCGGTATATTCGCCCAAACTGTGTCCTGCAACATATTCTGTCAATGGAACGCCCGCCGCGCGTAACATCGCAATCGATACCGCCATAATTGCGGGTTGAACATTTGTGGTTAATGTTAATTCATCCATTGGACCATTAAAAATAATATCAGACAATTTTTGATTTAGCGCATCATCCACTTCATCAAACACGGCGCGCGCGTCTGGATTGTTATCGTATAATTCTTTGCCCATACCAACGGCTTGCGAGCCCTGGCCCGGGAAAACCAGTATAGATGACATATATACTCCTTTGATAATTATCGGGATAATTATAGAATTGAAACGCGCGATGCGCAAATATTATCTGATGGGGATAATTTTTTGATTATGTGCAGTATTTTTTTCGCGCGCTGGGCGGATTGAAAATTCGCACCCACAGTATTTTTGCCGATAAAAATCAGACGCACGATTAATTTCGCACCGCAATTGTTCGTTCCATTTTATGGGTATGTATTCATCAGATAATACATCGTACCCTGCCCTATCTACTTGGGATTGGTCTTTATGGCGCGATACACCAAAGACTGACGATACCGCGTCATATCCGTGTTCGGATGCCCACCGGCGCGCATATTCAAAGCGAAATTTAAAACATGCACTGCATCGCACACCGCGTTCTGGGGCATCTTCCATTCCGCGCACGGCATCACGCCACGCCGCATGGTCATATTCGCCAGTCGCGTATTTCACGCCCAGTTTTTCACAATATCGTATCTGTTCCGCCAGTCTTTTGTCATATTCGGCGGCTGGGAATATATTTGGGTTAAAGAATAAAACGATAAAATCATCCACCCCCGGGATTTCCCCATCCGCTAATTCTTTTATCGCACCCGCACTGCATGGCGCACAACAAGACATCAGTACCAGTTTCATTTGATATTATAAACAGTTCCAATTTCTGTATCCGCCGCCAGTTCGATGATATTGTCCGTGTCATCGCCCACACCCAATTCCGCGCCACTGCACATCATGCCATATGATTCAACGCCGGCGACAGTGCGCTGGGCAATAGGCTTTTTCGCGCCGGGTAATTTTGCGCCAACCGGTGCCAAAACACCAACCATCCCCGCGCGCACATTCGGCGCGCCACATACAATTTGTAAGTTATGATTTTCGCCATCATCAACGGTCAGAATATGCAAATCATCGCGCGTTGGGTGATTTTTTACCGCAACTATTTTCGCAACGATTGGCCGGGGCGTATCATCTGTTTTTGGCGCATATTGCGCGGTTAATTTTTCAACTGTTTCGTCATCAATACGCGTAAACAGATTTTCTGGTACGATGAATTTAGTACCATCCGCAACGCGTGGTGCATATTCATCTGGCCATGATAAATCCAATTCCGAATCCACAAATATATCGCGCATTCTTTCGGCTGCCCCCGGTATGAACGGCGCGGATACGCGTGCATATAAATCAATTAATTGAAAGCATTGATTTAATACCGCGCCCGCTGCATCCATATTTCCATTTTTAACCAATGTCCATGGTTCACGCACGGTCATATATTCATTACCGATTGCGTACAGCCCGCGCAACGCAACAATTGCATTGCGGAATTCGCATGCGTCCAACGCATCCGTTAAATCGCGCAACTTTTCGTTAATTTGTTTTTCCAACGCCGCATCACGCGCACCCGCCATTGGTACTGTATCACCAAAGTTTTTATTTGTTAATTTGCAAACGCGCGATACAAAATTCCCCAACATCCCATTCAAATCTTTATTAACCGTATCCGCAAAACGCGTAAAAGTAAAATCTGTATCATCTGTTTCCGGGGCAGACGCAATCAGCGCATACCGCCATGCATCCGCCGGTGCAATTGATAATGCATCTGTTAAAAACACGCCGCGATGTTGTGATTTAGAAAATTTGCCCCCTTCGAAATTCAGGAAATTCATGGATTTCAGCATATCGACAGTTTTCCAATTATCGTTCATTGCTAATTGTTGTTCTGGGAAAAACACTGCGTGGAATTTAACATTATCTTTGCCCATAAATTGTGCATAGTGCGTATCGTTATTTTTCCACCAAGACGCCCAGTCATCGGTCGCCGCCTGGGATATAGAAACATAGCCCCACGGCGCATCAAACCAAACATAGAAAACTTTGTTTTCATATCCAGGTTTATTAACGGGAATTCCCCACGGCAAATCGCGTGTTATTGATGTGTCATGCAATTCATCATTTGCCCAGCCCTGGGCAATTGC
>JADINC010000048.1 GCA_017694255.1 Candidatus Enterousia avistercoris
GTAATAGTGTGGGGTATAATTTCCCCGCCAAAACGAAACTTGATTATATTACCAACTTGGATGTCTGATTTAATATATTTTAACTCTTTTAAACCTGGGTCAAAGGCACGCAATTTACCATTTTCATCATATACAGCAATAATTTGATGACCGCTTATGATACGTTCTTTTTTACCACTTTTGCGGTCTTGCTCTGCACCCTTTAAGTTTTCTTCACGTGCAGTCGTTAATACGACATGTTTTAAACCCGCCTCGGTCGCAAGTTTAGAAAAAACTTTTGATATTCCTGTGCATCCAGCAACAGCACGTGGAATTTTTTGATTTATGATATCATCTGCAGATAAAGAAAAGTGCCAATCAATTCCACTGACATTATGTTGCCGCATATATTCGCTACGATTGTTGGGGCCAATTGCCTTATCAAACATAGCGTGCATTTTATCCAGTAAAGATTGAATTAATTCGTCTTGCTTCATAAAAGGCATTGTATCATAAAAAATAGAATATAAAAAAGAAAAAACCGCCACGTGGGCGGGGGAATTTTATAATTTAACTTCTATGATTTGGCCATTTACAGAATAATAAACCGGCACGCCAGCACGACGCGCTTTTTCTTGGGCTTTACGGGTACCACGATTGGCCAAGCGCAATATTTTTGCCGATAATTCATAATCGCTTTTTTTCATTTTTTGGTTTCCTTGTTAAACTTATTATAGGTACTCTCGTCCATGATGTCAATAAATTCACCGCGACCCTGGGCGATTGGTTCAAAATTGTTTTCACCATTATAGTATAATTCCCAATGCGATGCCCGTAATGCCGTTGGCCAAAAATTAGACATGCTGCGTTCATATCTGCGCCGAACATCTGTTTCGGGAACATCATGGCCACCAACCGCCACCCGTTGTTTTATGCGCAGCAAATTTTGTTCCACAGAATCCAAGAAAATATAAATGAATATTATTTCATACTTTAACCGCTTGGCGCGTTCAATAACACCGAAATGATACGCACCGGATATTGTGGATTCCAAAACAACGGTCTGCCCGGTTGACAACAACCCGTCCAATTTTGTCAGCAAAATACGTCCAGATTTTATTCCAAACTTGTCCGAACGTTTTTTTGCAATTTCGTCCGCATTCAAGAAGGCAATTTTATCTTCTTTGACCAATTCTTTTGCCAGTGTAGTTTTACCGCTGCCATTTGGACCTGCAATAATGTATAATTTCTTTATCATAATGGTAAATTATATCACAAAAAATCGTAAAAATAAAACCCCGCTGGGTGGCGGGGGATTATCGCGTGTTTTGAATCAAATTACGAACGCGATTTTGTTCAGGTATTATGTGTCGTGTGTAAATTTTACAAAATAAATTCTGGGCGCGGTTAAATAAATTGGGGTTATTATCGCGCTTGATAACCACTCTGCGGTGTTGCCCGGATATAACAAACCCAGATTCTGATTCAGGGTTTGGGATATGCCCCAACATCATATTGCCCACAAAAATCTGATACATATCGGAAACGTGCAATATAACGACTTGATTGGTGGTGGTACGCAAAGTGCGCGCCAAATACACATCATGCACCAGTAATACTTTTTTCGCACTGTGCAACGTGTCCGAAATCCTGGTCAGCACCATTGTCGCGGTAAATTCATCATCCGTCATATTATCGGTGTGATGATTTTTTGTAATCTTGTCAGAAAATTTCTGAATCCGCGCACGGGTACGCATACGACTTGCATATATTTTATCAACACGACTGATTAACCTGTCGGTGGCGGCGGAAATATCGTCCGTCATTTTAACAGGTTGGTCAAAGAAAGATAACTCCATAGGCAATCCATATTTACGCGTAATAACCAGGTCGTTTATATAAATCTTGTCATTGCGTACAATGGCATTGGCGGCATCGCGATACCCATACCGAATTGCTTGCAAAATATCAGCCACGTTTGACATTATTATTTAACCTTTTGATTCATTAACACACGGACACAGCGAATAACCCTTTGATCTGTATATAATTGGTATGCGGTATCGGCCGCAATGTTGGACGCCGCATCAAACAAAGTCATATACATCCCGTTGCAAATCCAACCTGTTTCACCAACGTTAAATTTCACGTTATACCATGCAACACGGTTTTTGCGACGATCTGCATCCACAATCGGCGTGCGACGCACCTGGGATTCAAAATTATACGGCACAGAACTGTTCGCGGCGGTTTGGAGACATATCTCGCGCAGTTCCAACGGACGACCGTTGATCGTCTGATTTGCCCAGAATTGTTTTGCTTGGTCAAAATAATAAGAAATCATACTTAATTTAGTTTGCGGATAACCGTAATAATACCTGTTGCCGCGTGCATCGTCGGAATGAACGCCATGACATATTATCGCATTGGCCATTTTGTCCCCCCCATTTGTTATTTTGTTCTGTTCAGGCAAGATTCACGGAACAATTGCCAAAACGCCACACCACCCAATTTATTTGGGCAATTTTGCGCGCTACACTTACAGCGACGGTTCGGATTTGCCATGCACATACGCGCAGGCGTGCGACCATTCAACTTATCAATGCATGCACGATATTCATCAATGGCCACATCAAAATCATAAAACGTACGTTGCCAAATATGACTGTTGCCCAATGGCGAGAATTTTTCCATCGCCACAGTAAAAGTTTTTTCATCAGTTGGCTTAAACGTATTTGTGGCAGAATCATAGATTTCATTCGGACGAAACATATAAACTTCGCCGTTTTCATCAAAATATTTTGCAAAAATTTTCATATTACGCGCCCCCTTGGCCATGACCAGGATACCAATTCCCACAAATATAGCAACAAAAAACCGCCACGTGGGCGGTTAAATTCGGTTCTTATGTCGGAATTACACTTCGTTAAAACTTCGTGTAATAAACTGGATTTATTCTGGCGACGACCTACTCTTCCGTGGCTTAAGCCAAAGTACCATCGGCGATACGGGGTTTCCCTGTCTGGTTCGGGATGGAACAGAGGGTGACTCCCGCTCTATAATCACCAGAATAAATCCAGCGAACAATCGTAAATTCAACTATCAACCTGCTTTGAACTTACTCTTCAAGCATACGTTTGACTTTCAAAAAAGTCAAACAAAAAGATAAAAAGTCAATGGTTCGATTAGTACTGTTAAGCTAAATCCCTCGCAGGACTTACACATACAGCCTATCAATGTCCTAGTCTAGAACTGAACTCATGGGGATATCTTATCTTGCGACCAGCTTCCCGCTTAGATGCTTTCAGCGGTTATCTGTTCCGAACATAGCTACCCTGCGGTGCCGCTGGCGCGACAACAGGTACACCAGAGGTTCGTTCGACCCGGTCCTCTCGTACTAAGGTCAAGTTCGCTCAAATATCCAACGCCCACAGTAGATAGGGACCTAACTGTCTCACGACGTTATTAACCCAACTCACGTACCGCTTTAAATGGCGAACAGCCATACCCTTGGGACCTGCTCCAGCCCCAGGATGCGATGAGTCGACATCGAGGTGCCAAACACTACCGTCGCTATGGACGCTTGGGTAGCATCAGCCTGTTATCCCTAGAGTAGCTTTTATCCGTGTGCGATGGCCCTTCCATGCGGAGCCACCGGGTCACTATGACCGACTTTCGTCTCTGCTCGGGGTGTCCCCCTTGCAGTCAGGCTTGCTTTTGCCATTGCACTCACCGGTTGATTTCCGACCAACCTGAGCAAACCTTCGCGCGCCTCCGGTACGATTTGGGAGGCGACCACCCCAGTCAAACTGCCCATCACGCACTGTCCCACGCCCTGGTTCAAGAACGCTGGTTAGACACTAAAACACATCAGGGTGGTATTTCACCAACCGCTCCATGTGAACCAAAATCCACACTTCAAAGCGTCCCACCTATCCTACGCAAATGAGTCCTAGTGCCAGTACGAAACTGCAGTAAAGCTTCATAGGGTCTCTC
>JADINC010000049.1 GCA_017694255.1 Candidatus Enterousia avistercoris
CTGCGCCGGTCTTTCAAACCGACGGTTTTGTTCGCTGACCGCACCTGGCGGTGCTGCTCACCACTCGTTCGCGCTCGACTGCGCGATGCTTGTCTCGCTGACTCGTACGCAAGACCGTCGCAATCGACCGCGGCTCTCACCCATCCGAAACTGCTCTATGCGCCGGTTTGGGCGTCAATATTTTTTGTTTTCTGGGTAAGCCGCGTATCATTGTACATGTTTTTTTTGTAAATGCAACAATAACATAACGATTATATGTCAATCCATTGGTGCCCCGGTATTATTTATTTGATTTTATTTATACATCGGGTTAAGATTTCCGTCGTTAAACCTAAGGATATTGTGCAACATGTCTGAAATTATTGATTTATATGATAACGCGCGCCAAATTATTGCCCAGGGCGAACGTCGTGCCCCAATTCCGCATGGGCTGAATAAACTGTCGGTCCAGGCATGGTTTTTGAATTCGAACGGTGAAATTTTATTGCAACAGCGTCCGCACACTATGGCCAAGTATGCCGACATGTGGGGCAAAACTGGGGGTGGGGCGATGGCTGGTGAAACATCGTGGCTGGCATGCGCGCGCGAATGCTGTGAAGAAATTGGTATAACCCCGCGTATTGAAAACGCCACGTTGGTTGGCACGTTCAAGCGTAAAAATAAATTTTTTGACGTATGGCTGATTGAACAAGATGTTAATCTGGCCGATATCATAATGCAACCGGACGAGGTTCAGTCTGTCCAATGGGCGACCCCTGGGCGCATATCTGAAATGCGTGCACACGGGCAAATTATTCCATCATCGTGTGATGGGTATGAAATATTGATAAAATATTTACGTCGTATATACCCAAATAAATTTGACTAAATATCGCGTTATAAACTGTTTTTTTATTGACTTAATTTTTTATATAGAATACTGTGCATTAGGTATTTAAACCTATACAAAAATATCTAAGAGGAGAAACGATGAAGTCAAAAGTTGCATTATTTATGGCGGCGTTTATGTTCGCGCCATCTGCGTTCGCAATGGAAATAACCCCATATGTTGGACTGGGCGTTGTTATTGACAAGGCCGGCACATCCGCAAAGCGTGTTGGGCTGGACACAAAACCACTGACGGGGTTGATGGGTGCCACTGATGCCGCCGGTGTCGCTGAAATCATGAACCAGGCGTTCGTTCGCAATGGTGGCGATGATATGGATTTTGATATGGCATTTGCGGGCGAAATAACCGCAGGTGTTAAAATAGATAACGTCCGTGCGGAACTGGAAGTTGCCCTGCGCAGTGCATCCGAAGATGATTATGACGTGTTCGATGGTGATTTAGTTTCTTCTATTGCTGGTGGTATGCCTGGATTGCAGGGTGGTGTACCGGCCGAAATTGAAACATCGACCAAGGTTCGCCATAATTCATACCTGGCGAACGTATGGTATGATTTTGAATTGGCCAATTCAAATTGGACCCCATATATTGGTGCCGGTGTTGGTTTTGGTGTGTACAGACAAAAGGCCACGGTTGATATTGAAATTGATCAATTGGCATTAAAACAATTTATAGATGATAATCCAATGGCTGGAGCAGTGGTGGGTAATACTTTAAAAAACATCCCATTGGGTGAACGTACGGTTGCCGATGATACCCTGTATCGCTTTGAATGGCAGGTCGGCCTGGGCGCGGCATATAACTTTAACGAAAATTGGGCATTGGACATTGGTTATCGGTTCAATTCGTCCAATGTTGCTGATGAATTCGTGTATGCCCATGAAATCAAGGTTGGTGCGCGCTATTCATTCTGATGCATTGTTTGAACACCGCCCAAACGGGCGGTGTTTTCGTATTTATACTTTATAATACCACCCAGGAATTTACAATGGCCCATAAAATAATAATAAATCTGAAAATTGAACTGTCATTAAATACATCGCCAATATGCAGTATTTGTGGCCAACCCATCGAACCGAAACAGCGCATGTCGTTGGACCATTATATTCCCAAATGCCATGGTGGAACCGATACCGCGGATAATCTGTTCCCGGCGCATACAATTTGTAATTCTATTAAAAATGATTTAATGCCTGATGAATTCGAACAACAAAAACAGGAACTTTATCAAACGGCGCTGGATAATTGGCATCTAAAGCGCAAGGATAAAATAATCCTGGAAAACGCGTTAAAGCATATGCGCTAAATTATCTGGTATTATTGTTTGGCGTATAAAAAGCATTCTGGTTCGTGCGAATTAATAATCCCCACAGATTGCAGATATGCATAAATAGTGGTCGTTCCAACAAATTTCATCCCACGACGTCGCAAATCCGCGGATATTTTATCAGATAATTCTGAACGTGTTTTATCAAATTCGTATATTGTGGCGCCGTTTGTCCAGCCCCACAGATATTTATCAAATGTTCCATGTTCTTTGACAATTGTGGCAAATACCCGTGCATTGTTAATTGTTGCGGCAATTTTGCGTGCATTACGTATTATGCCTGCGTCTTGCATTAATTCTGCGCATTTTTTATCATCATATTTACATACCGTCATCAAATCAAAATTATCAAATGCCCGGCGGAACGCGTCGCGTTTATTCAATATACATTCCCACGACAGTCCGGCCTGGAACGTTTCCAGCATCAGCATTTCGAACAGTGCGGCATCGTCATGCACACCCACACCCCATTCGTTATCGTGATATTTTATATAGTTTTTATTTTTCGGGTTGGCCCAGTGGCATCGGCATTGGCCGTCTGGCCATGTTGGCGTTTTTTTCATAATGCACCTTCGTGTGTTAACAGTTTTATTTTCGTCTGTACACCGCCGGCATAGCCCGTCATATCCCCATTTGCGCCCACCACACGATGACATGGAATAATTATAGATATCGGATTGTGCCCAATTGCCACGCCCACCGCGCGCGGAGATTTGGCGCCGATGCGCCGGGCAATGTCGCCATATGTTGTGGTTGTGCCATATGGAATTTTAGACAATTCACGCCATACGCGTTTTTGGAAATCTGTTCCCCGCGGGGCCAATGGTAATTCTGTAATGCATGGATGCAAACCATTAAAATATTTGTCCAGCCATTGTTTCGTTTGGATAATTATGGGCACATTTGAATGAATTGCCCCGGCGGGTATGCCCGCCATATAGTATTTTTGCCCGGCAAACCACAGCCCAACCAGTGCATTATCGTGGGCTGTAATGGTAATTTTTCCAATTGGTGAATTATATTCATCAATAAAAAACGAATTTGGTTCCATATTTGGATATTATGCAATACAGGCAAAAAGTCAAATTATTCGCGCCAAACGACGGAATCAAACAGCGCATCTACAGATTTGCGTAAATTTTCATCATTGAAAAATTGTGCGCGCATTTCTGGCGTTGTGTTGTGTTCAGAATCTTCGAAATGTGGAATGTATTTTTGCACCGCAAATTTTTTTACCCCGCGCGCATGTAAATCATTTGCAATTTCCATCAAGTCCATTTTTGATACAAACCGTGGGTCGCACGTAATACGAACCTCGTAATCTTTACCGGTTGATTGCCACACATCCAGACTGCGCATCATGTGGTCATACGCAACATTTTGCCCGACCAGAGCAGGATATTTATCGCGTCGTGCCTTGCAATCCAAACCAATCCAGTCCACCACATCCGCGGCCTGGGCCAGTGTTTCTGGATAAAAACCATTTGTGTGCAGTCCAATGGCAAACCCCAGTTCCCGCACACGTCGCATATATTCGATTGCCACGCCGCCCTGCATCAATGCTTCGCCACCAGAAAAAACGACGGCTTCCAGTTTTCCGACACGACTTTTCAGCCATTCGAAAACTTTTTCTGGATCGTATTCGCCGTCATGTACACCAATCAGATGTGGATTGGAACAATACGCGCACCGCAACGGACACCCCACCAGAAACAGCACCGCAGCCAATTTTCCGGGGTAATCAATTGTCGTGAACGACACCAATCCACCAATCTGAATCTCTCTCATTTTTTTATTATGCCGCTTTTTTCATTAATTCACTGTGACGTTGGCCTGTGGTCAGACTGTTAGCCTCGGTAAATGTTTTTCTCTCGCAAAATTCAGAATACTTTCCAATATTAAAATTGGATACAGGTCTGATAAAACCCATAGAACGCGAAAATACTTCACATGGTGTTCTTTGCGCATTTGCTTCTGACATAATGTTTTCCTCCCTTTCTGTTTTGTTTGTTTATTGTTATTTTAAAACTGTGTTTGATTCACTGTTTTGATTTGCCGCGATTTCCGCATCGCACTTTGGACAGAACTCATACCGCCCCGGCAGGTAACCGTGTTTTGGACAAATAGAGAATGTCGGCGTTAACGTCATATACGGAATTTTGTAATTTTCGAAAATCGTACGCACGATTTTTTCTGCGGCCGCGCCACTGGACACAGGTTCGCCCATATACAGGTGCAACATCGTCCCGCCCGTGTATTTGCGCTGTAAATCTTCTTGGTGTTCCAGTGCAACAAACGGGTCATCGGTATAATTCACCGGCAGTTGCGTTGAATTTGTATAATACGGTGCGTCTTTGGTTCCCGCGGTAATAATATCCGGGAAATTTTTCACGTCCGTTTTTGCAAATCGGTACGAGCAACCTTCAGCTGGGGTGGCTTCCAGATTATACAGGTTGCCAGTTTGTTCCTGGAACTGGACCAGGTTTTCACGGATAAAGTCCATTAAATCCAGCACCATCTTTTTACCCATCGGGGTTGCAATATTTTCTTTATCATTTGTAAAGTTGCGAACCATTTCGTTTGCACCATTTACACCGATTGTTGAAAAGTGATGATCCCAATTGCCCAGATACCGGCGTGTAAACGGATACAGACCGCGTTCCATATTTTTGCTGATTATGCGGCGTTTGATTTCCAACGAATCACGCGCCAAATCCAACAGACGTTTCAGTTCACGGAACAGACCATCGCGGTCGCCCTTGTGAATATATCCCAACCGTGCCAGATTTATCGTTACAACACCGATTGACCCGGTTTTTTCTGCTGACCCAAACAGTCCCCCACCGCGCTTTAACAATTCGCGCACGTCCAGACGCAACCGACAGCACATAGAACGCACATCGGTCGGATTCAAATCAGAATTCAAGAAATTCTGGAAATTTGGAATTCCATATTTTGCCGCCAAATCAAACAGCGGTTTAACGTTCGGATGTTCCCACGGGAAATCTTTGGTTATGTTATATGTTGGTATAGGAAACGTAAATGGCCGTCCCATGGCGTCGCCTTCGGTCATAACTTCCAGAAACGCTTTATTTATAATATCCATTTCGTTTTGCAAATCGCCATATGTGAAATCCATTTGCTTTTTGCCGATAAATGGATGTTGTGTCTTTAAGTCTTCGGGACATGTCCAGTCGAATGTAAAGTTAATAAACGGCGTCTGGGTCCCCCAGCGACACGGCACCGCACAGTTAAAGATTAATGTCTGCATGGCGTTTTTAACATCTGCATACGACAGATTATCCACGCGAACATACGGCGCCAGGTATGTATCCACCGACGAAAACGCCTGGGCCCCGGCAAATTCATTCTGCAACGTGCCCAAGAAATTCACCATATGCGAAATCGCAGTTGCCATGTGGCGCGCCGGTTCACACTGCAAATATCCTGGGACACCATTGAACCCTTCGTATAACAGTTCTCGCAACGACCATCCCGCACAGTATCCGGTCAACCACCCCAGGTCATGAATATGAATTGATGCGTTTTTGTGCGCCTCTGCAATTTCGCGTGGGTACAGGTTTAACCAATATTCTGCCGTCACCCGTTCAGATGTACGCAAAATCAAACCGCCAATTGAATATCCAACATTTGCATTTTCTTTGATGCGCCAGTTTGAACCACCGACGTATCCTTCGATAACTTCGACCGCGTCAACATAAGAATCGCGGATTTCGGTCCGCTTTTGACGATATATAATATAAGATTGCGCCGTTTTGTACGCGTGCGCGTCCATCAGTGATTCGATAACCGATTCTTGGACATCTTCGACAGTTGGATTTTTATCAACAAATTGCATCTCCAGTTTTTTCAACGCATTTTGTGTAACATTTGCGATTTGGTCATCTGATATTTCGTGCGTGACGGCAACCGCCTTTTTAACCGCGTCAAAAATCTTTTTCGCATCAAATGGAACCGATTCCCCAGACCGCTTTTGCACAACACGCAAACGGGTACTAAGTGTCGGAATAATCTGTATTTTGTTATCGTTTTCAGACATAGACATTTTTACACTCCGATATTACAAAAACACAATATATAGTGGTTGTTTTATTAATTCGATAACAATATATAGTATAACGTATTCTGTGGCAACACATAAAAACAAAAATTTTTTTTATTTTTTGCTTTACTTTTAAAAAGGGGGCTTTTCTGGGGCATACGTGCGTATCGCATCTGTATGAATCGAATACCAAATATTCTTTTGTGTCAAGAAAACACAATTTTTCACATCGAATACGATTCGAATTTTATAAAAAAACACAAAATATAGACATGTTTTTACGAATCGTTAACTATATATAGATAGATTATGTATATTTGCCCACCAGTTTTTCATATATAAAATAGGTTGGAATTCACATAATAAACGTATATACTGGACATACGGTCAATACGAATAACAAAATATAAAAAGCGAAAACATGGTAAAAAATATATATGAAATGCTGCACCAGGTATGCAGTCAAAACAAAGATCGTATATTTTTTGTACGACAGAATGAAACATATGCTGACTTGTTGCGTCGCGTTAAACAGCGTGCGGTGCTGTTGGCAAAGAAATTCGGGATAAAGCGTGGTGATACGGTTGCGATTTTGTCGGGTAATACCCCAGAATTTATAAAATCGTATTTCGCCATCACGTCCCAGGGTGCACGTGTTTTGATGTTGGATACTGGGTTGAACAAATCAGAACATTTAAATATGATGCGTCGCACGAATTGTAAATTGGCATTGGCCCAGCGTGAATATTTTGTTGATGGTGGGCCCAAAATGTATGATATCGAATCTATGGATGATACTGATGCGCGCGAATTCGTGGCTGCACCAGCCGTGCCAGATGATATCGCCATGCTGTCATTTACATCGGGGTCGACTGGTAATCCAAAGGTTGTCGGTTTAACCCATGGGAATATAATATCGCTGGGCAATGGTGCGTTGTTTTACAGTCCGGTGATTCATCCAGGATATACATTCTATGGATTTTTACCGCTGTACCATATATATGGTGTAGTGATTAACATTATTGCACCATTGGTGTTGCGCGGAAAACTGCTGCTACAGCCTGTATTAAATCCACGTGAATTTATGGCAGATTTTAAAAAATATCGGCCAGAGGTTATACCAGCTGTTCCGCGCATCTGGGAAACGTTTTACAAGAAAATTATCGCAACCGCCAAAGAAAAACACGTTTATACATTAATGCGCGTCGTTATATCAATGCGCCATGTTTTGCGTGCGATTGGATTGGGGGCAATTGTGAACAAGGTTGTTAAACCTGTTCATGATTTATTTGGCGGTAATACGCGTGTTTTGGTATCTGCGGGCGCAACGTTAAAGCCAACCATCCGCAAATTTTTTGAACGATTGGGTTTTGTTGTGGGTGATTGTTATGGACTGACCGAAACAACAGGGCCGGCGAATTTTAACTTTGCGTTTCGCATGCCGGATGGTTCAATGCATTACGCAGGTCCATTGCCTGGGAATGAAATTGAAATTCATAATCCTGACAAACATGGAATTGGCGAAATCTGGGTTCGTGGGAATTTGGTTATGCCCGGCTATGTTGATAATGATGACGCAAATGCGGCAGCATTTGAAAATGGCTGGTTCAAAACGGGCGATCTGGGGAAACTGGATCGGCGTGGGCGCCTGGTGGTCAAAGGACGCAAAAAACAAGTAATCGTTCTGGACAGTGGCAAAAACGTATATCCCGACGAACTGGAAGATTTATATATGCAAAACAAAGACATATTGGCCGCGGCCGTATTTGAATATGTTATAAATGGGAAAACGGTGCCTTTTGCCGTGTTCCAGGTGTCGCCTGGGACAACCATGGCGCGTGTAATCACAATGGTCAAGGCGTCAAACCTGAAAATTGCCCCGTATAAATGGGTGCGTCATTTTGCAATAACCGAAGACGAATTGCCCCAAACATCGGCGCGCAAAATAAAACATTTTGCTGTCAAAGAATTGCTGGATGCGGGAAATTTTTCGCGTGGGGCGGCATAAAAAACGGCAAACGGTTGACAAATGGATAAAATATGTCTATATTTTCTTTATAAGAGATAAAGGGGACATATTATGGCATTATGGGATGACCGGCATATTCAAAGTATTATAAAGTATAACACTTCGCGGGCCTATATTGGCGAATTTACCGCGAATGATTTGCGTGATGCCTATGTGCGTCTGCGTACCAGTTATGAAACAGAATTCCCGCTGGGCTTTACAGATGTGCGCATTGGTTTGATAAACGGTAATGTTATCTGTGATGCATTATGGAACGAAATGTCGTATAATCCGGTGCGTTTTGGGTCTTCATCGCCGTTTTTGGTTGATGGCCGTAATAATATTTATCGTTTTTGCCAAATTCGCGGTGATATTAATTCGTCGGACAAAACAGAATCTGTTTTGGCAACAATGCGTTTTAAATTGATACATTTTTTACATTGGAATTCTGACAGAAATGGTGCCTGGCGCGACGCAATGATTACAAATGCCGGCTATGTTCCTGTTGGAATGCGGGCAGACGGCCATGCAAACAGCATGTATAAACGCCTGGCAAATCTGCGCGACAGTATCAAGATTATTGCATATCAAAATGTGGCAGATTTCAAAGATATTTATGGCCCATATCGTGCTGAAATTATTAACATGGTGAAAAAACGTCATCCAGACGGTATTCGTCCATTACGTGCCCCAAAAGTACAACCAATGGCCACCGTTTCACCGATTGCTTCACCCGCCATTGAATACGATAACGAAGAACGCGTTGACAAAGCAATGGAAAATCTGGCGATTACGATGGACAACCAGAAATATTTTTCGCCCGATGACTATGCCCAGGCCGTATCTGATTTCGAAAAATTGGCCAAAGAACGCGACCTGCACACACGATAAAAAATGCGCCATCTGGCGCGTTTTTTATTTACATACGGCAATATATGGCACAACAGATTTCGCACTGTCTATTTCGCGGTCGCCACAATCCAAACAGTTAAATTTTCTGTTTTGTGAATGCATGCTGTCGAATGGTACGTTAAATCCCTGGATTGCGGACACATTGCTGGCATATGTGGAATTTGGGAACCCAAAATAGAATGCGCGATTTGATCCCGTGCATTCGTCTGGATCCGCAGGATAACATGCCGGGTCATTAATTTTTTCTGGGTTTGGTATACATGCCGTGGCGCACGTGTCTGGATCTGTTATCATGGTTTCACAGTCTGTGCATGACGAAGACGTTGGCACACGCAGTGTTGTTCCAATTGCGCCAAACACCGCGCCACTAACCGTGTTTTGGCATTTTTTTATATTTTGTGTTGTGTTGGGATCGGCCACACATTCCCATTCCAGTGTAGAATAGTTTAATCGTGCAATCATATTATCGGGACATGCTTTTTCAGGAAACGGGTTTACGCATTCCCATACTTCATCAACCAGCACAGCTGTTTGTTGTTCCGCGCACAGTGGTTTTTTTGATTCGTCTGCCACACATTCCATCAAATCAGAATCCCATATTGTATCCCCACCACAGTCTGTTTTTGTATTATACCCAATACATTGCCAGCGCCCAAATCGATATGTTTTAACGGTTCCAATCGGGCAAATAACATCAGGCTGTACCGCCGCAGAAAACACGGTATCTTCATCAGGAATTTGATATTGTGTTAAATAAACCAATTGACCATTTTCCAGATTAATTTCTTCGACAATAACCTCTGGGACGGTGCGTGCGACAGTGGTTCCGCCCGCCATAATTTTCCCATCCAGAAATATACCAAATGTGCCAGCGTCTGGGAAATCTTGTTCCAGGATTTCCAGCATATTGTTATAATTATCCGTATCCAGTGGTTTTGAAACAGTTATTATATAACTGTACGCTGGTTTTTTATTTCCGGTGATTTCGCATTCTGTTATACGGCTGTTGTCATTCAGGCATATATATTGACTGGTTATAGAATTTTGTTCAATGCATATATCTTGGAACGATGTGCCGATTATTTGCGCATTATGCGCCGCAGACACACATTGTGCAATTGACCGCATATCAGAACGATTGATTGCGTATTCTGTTTCTTGTTCACGAACACGCTGGCTGGGGCTGGAAATCATATAGAATCCGACCATAAATACTGCGACCAAAATCATCATAAAAATATTCATTATTCCCCCTTGCGCTTTATTAAAAGTCTAGGTAATATAAGGATAAAAAGCAATAGGAAAACAAAAAAACTGTGTTGAACATGAAAAAATACCTTTGGTTTTTGTTGCCTTTGGCCGCGTGCGGGTTCCAGCCAATGTATACTGAACGCGATACAGATATATACGTTGCGCCCATAAGTGGCATTAATGGTATAGATTTGCGAAATGATTTAAGTGCAAAATTTGGTGGTATGCGTGATGCCACGGCAACATATACATTAACAGTGAATTTGCACAGCCCCATCACCCGGTACAAGGCACTGGAAGCAACTGGTGACGCCACATGGCAAGAAATTGTATTAACGGCGGATTATGTATTGGCGGTTGATGATACAGAAATTGCCCGTGGTACGGAAAGTGCGTCTGAATCATATACATTTGTTCGCTATTTGGTTGCGGCGAACGCGTCATATAATAATGCCGTCCAAAATACAATTGGTGTATTAGCGGAAAAAATTGGTGCCCGCGTAATTGCCGAAACATATCGTTATGACAGTAATCACGATGATGAAAAATAATGAAATGGAAAGAATCTGATTTTAACAGCGGTATCGATAAAATCCGTGCAGTTTTAATTTATGGCCCTGATGCAGGCCAGGTTGACGAATATTGTGATCGTGCTACAGAAAAACTGGAAATTGAAAAAGATAATTTATTTGCGCTGGATTCGGACGAACTGCGTGAAAAGCAAGACGCACTGTTCGCAGAAAGTTGCAGTCCGTCTATGTTTGGCGGCCGTAAAATGGTTATAATATCTAATGCCAGCGACAGTGATGCAAAATTAATTTCAGATTTGGTAAATCATTCTGGGTTGTGTGCGTCTGTTGTTATTACTGCGGGCGATTTACGTGCCGGTGGCGGATTGCGTTCTTTGTTCGAAGGCGCGGATAATTTGGCGGCATTGGCATGTTATACAGATGACGCAAAAAGTTTGGCAACATTAATTCGGCGTGAATTGTCGGCAGCATCTGGGATTCAGCAAATAACGCCTGATGCCATGGCATACATGACGTCGCATTTGGGTGGGGATCGCGGGATTACGCGTGGTTTTTTGGCGAAAATTGCGCTGTATGTTGATGATAAAAAAATTGTCGAACTGGATGACGTAGAAAAATGTTTACCAGACACCGGTGCGGCAAACACAGATGATTATTTATATTCATTAACGGCGGGCCATGTTCAGCAAACAATGGTTGCTCTGGATCGTTTATTATATGACAATGCTGAACCTAATATGTTGTTGCGCATGTTGGATGGGCATTTCAAAAAATTGTTAACCGCCGTTGTCGAAGGGCAATTGCCGCGCCTGTTTTGGAAGGTTGCCGAAAAATTCAACCAGGCCATGAAAATATGGACTGAACCAGAAATTGTTGCGGTTTTGCGTCGGTTAAATGAACTGGAACAACAATTACGAACGACCGGCATGCCGGCGGAAATATTATTGCGCGATTTTTCGCTGAAATTGGCGATGCGTGCAATGAAACTGTCTGTTAAACGGAGAAAATAAAAATGTTATCTTCTGTATATGCACCAAAAGATTTTAAACGTCTGCGTGTGGTTGGCGATATCGTGGCACGATGCTTTGACCATATCGCGCCGCATATTCGGGCGGGAATTTCCACGGGGGAAATAGATCGCATGGTGGCGGAATTTTTACGTGCCAATGGCGCGCGTTCATCGGACCTGGGGTACCAGGGATATCCTAAAAGCATATGTACATCGGTTAATGATGTTATCGTGCACGGCATCCCCAGTGATGATGTTATATTGCATGATGGCGATATTGTAAATGTCGATTTAACGGCCCAGTTCAAGGGCTTTCACGGCGACGCATCGCGTATGTTTATGATTGGCAACGTTGCCCCACGTGCGCGTGAATTGGTCCAAACATGCCAAGATGCATTAAATGCGGCAATTTCAATTTGTGCCCCGGGGGTACCGCTGTCGGAAATTGGCAAAACCATAGAATCTGTTGTTTTACCGCATGGTTTTTCTATATCGCGCGATTTTGTTGGTCACGGCATTGGCAAGGTTATGCACGACGACCCGCAAATCTATCATTTTTATGACAAGCGCTGGGACAAGGTAAAAATGGTCCCGGGTTTGGTATTTACAATTGAACCGATGATAAATATGGGACGCCCCGAATGCCGGATTGATGCCGACGGCTGGACGGCACGCACGGTTGATGGCGGATGGTCTGCCCAGTGGGAACATACATTGGGAATAACCGAAGATGGTGTGATAATATTTACTGAAAAAATTATTCCATAGATTCTTATGGGGGCCGCATTTGAAACCGAATGATACAGATTTAAATTTTCATGCTGGTCATCGTGAACGTTTACGCCAAAAGTTTCTGGATGGTCATTTGGCGGATTATGAAGTATTGGAATTATTATTAAGTTTTGTTATCCCGCGTTGTGATGTTCGTCCATTGGCGCGGGGTTTAGTCGCGCATTTTGGTGGTATATATGCGGTTTTAACGGCACCGATTTCTGAATTGATGGGATATAAAGGTGTCGGACGAAATACCGCGATTTTTATCAAAGCAATTGCCAGTCTGATGCAGACCAGTTGTAAATTTGAATTAACGCAATCGCCAATTTTCCATGATGAAATAACATTGCGAAATTATTGTATATTGAAAATAGGTGGTAAAACGATAGAAGAATTTCATGTATTATATCTGGATATTAATTTGCGGTTAATTGCGGATGATTTACATACTATCGGCACGATTGATTGGTCGCCAGTATTCCCACGTGATATATTGAAACGCGCACTGGATTTGAATGCGCGATCTGTGGTTTTATTGCATAATCATCCAACCCCAAATACATCATTTTCTGAACCAGACGTAAAAATAACATCTGAAATCAAGAATATTTTGGCCACGTGCGATATAAATTTATACGACCATTACCTGGTATCTGGTGGAATTGTTTATTCGGCGCGCGATTTGTTTTTGTTAAAATAAATCAGAAACATCACACACTGTTTTTAATTGTTGTGATGACACCGGGGCCAGAATGTTGTTTTCGTTAAATGCGTATATTGTACGTGTTGCCATTGTCGGTGTTTCCCACGAATCTTGCCATGGGCGCGATATTTTAATTACACGAAAGTCTGGTTGAAATATAAATTTTATTTTTGTTAATGCGCATTCTGCACCTTCGGTTGTTCTGAATCCGTCGGGGGTTATATCAACAAATTCGCCATCAATATTCAGTTCTATTTTATATTCATCATAGAAATGTGCTGTTCCATTTTCATTGCGATTTCGTGTAATTCTGTCGCGAATACCATCCTCGTTTATATCTATGTCAAAAATATCCCGTTGTGCCAGTCCACTGCCAAATTCGTCCAGTTGATAGCTTTGTGAAAAGTCTGGGTTTATCAATCCGTCTGAAAATTCGCCAGGGCTTGGCACAAATGTTGGTGCGATTTCATTATCATTTGCACTGGGGGATACAACGCCATGCGTTTGTCCAAATTTTGGCATTGGGCCACCCGCCAGTATATATATCAATACACCAATTACAACCAGCATTATAATCAATAAAACATTTACAGTTATTCCACCAAATTGATGCGTTTGCTTCATGTTAAATACCCTTTATCCTGCGACGGTACGTCCCGGGGTCCAGCCTTCGATTTGACGTATTGCACTGGCGACACGTGCCAATTCTGCATCAGACAAATCACTCATTCTGCGATTAATTGATAACCCGGTCAGTTGTTCTATTCGTCTGTGATATGCCGACGTATTGTTTTCTGTTGGTGGGGCATATCGGCTGATTGCCCCAGCCACAGTTAAACGATTATAACTGTCGGTGCGCAACAGTGCGCTGATTGCGCGATTTCCTGTTTCTTCGTCTGGGAAAACGGCAAAACCGCCAGCCTCGCCAATGGCACCGGCACGTCTGGAAAATTCAGAATATCGTATATTCCCAGGATTATTGTTTCGCCATGCGCGACTGCCGCCTGTTCGGCGATATTGTGTTCCGTCCGATCCAGTATATATCACATCGCGTGATGCTGCATGTGCACGGATTGGGCGTTCTGTGCCACGTGTGTCCCGTGGCGTTTGAAGTGTTGCGGTGTCGCGGGTTGCCACGGCGGGGGCGTGGGGCACGGCTGGATTAATTGCCGCGGATATTCCGTCTGATGATACGGATACATCCGGGACCATCGGTGTGCCCGCTCCAGACACAGGGGCACTGGCATACGGCGTGGTTGGCACCCCAGAATCATATATATTAAATTCTTCGTATAAATTATATTTGTTATTATTGCCCAGTTCCATGTTTCGCGCATCCAGCAATTTATTTAATTCATCAAATGAAACCTGGATTGTGCGGCACCCGCGCGCGAACAAATCGTCGCCCCAAATCATGTTAACGATTGGGACGGCGGCTGATAAGGTTCCAAACATTATAATCAGATTTCGTAAATTGGTGAAAATATCGTTTTTTGCGCCACGTATCATTGATATTGCCCATCCGAACAATAACACCCCAGTGATACAGACAATCACAATCCATGCGTATTCAATGAATGTTTCAAAACTGCGCAGTATGCACGATGGATCTTCCAGATACAGATATGTACTGTCGGTTCCCAATATATGGAAACCGGAATTTTGCAACAGTCTAATAATTATATCTGTATTCATTGTTGTTCATTGTATGCGCCTATTTTTTTGATGCGGCGTTTGTAAAGAATCCAGGAATAGAAAAATCATCATCATTGGCGGCGATTCCGGCCCATCCGAACAAATCGCCCATTATTCCGTTGTCATCGCGTTTGGCTTTTTTAAACGGCAGAATGTTTTTTAATTTTCCAATTTTACTGTGCGATTCTGGCTTTGGCGTGGCGGGAATTTTATCTTGATTTTCTGCGAATTCAGTCGCCAATTGTTCCAGTGTTGCATCTGTATCATCTGGGGCAGGGACAGAATCAGCATCAAATTCTGGTTCTGTTTGTGAATGCACGTCTTCGACAATATCTTCGCGCAGTGGCGCCATGCTTTCCAGTAATTGTTCCAGTGTCTTTTCCACTGGTGCGTCTGGTGCGTCATCATTTATCATATCTGCGATTGTAGTGTGCGTTTCGATTTCATCGCCATTATCGTTTTCAGTGGTTAATTCTGCGCTGATATCAATATCTGCAATTATTGGGGCGGCATCATCATCCGCATTGGAAATATCACCAGTTATTGTCGCATTATCATCAGCAATTGGTTGGTTTTGCGCATTTTCTGAATCCATTGCATCTGAATCCTGGTTCGCCGCCAGAATTGATAATATAGGAATTATTTTTTCTGTTTTTTCATCATTCCCATCCGCCATTTCTGGTTTGTTATCTTTGGCAATTTGTTCGGCGTTATCTGTTGCAACCGCGCCCACCGATTTACGACGACCGCGTGGTTTTTTTACAGGTTTTGTTTCTTCGGGAACCGCCGTAATTACAGTTGTATCAACAGTTTCATTAATTTCATTTTCTGGTTCTGGGGACGTATCTATTGAATTTGTGGCTGTATCTGGGGTATTTGTAATTTGAATGGCTGTATCATCTTGTTCGGTCAGATTTTCTGTATGTTTCAATGCGTTATCACTGTCCACCGGCACCCCGAACAGCACCGTGTCCCGCCCCAGGTTTAATGTTGCGCGAACCTCTTCAAAAGCGGCGCGAATATCGGCCATTTCAAACGTTTCATTACCCGAAATATAAATGATTTTTGTTTTCATAGAATACTTTCCCCCACTAGATAGGGCTATTATATCATATTTTAGTGTTGAACGCATGTAAAAAATATCTTAAACTGTAAAATATGTCGGATATAAAGCAGCAAATATTTCAAGAATTATCTGCACTGGAAGATGCCACCGCGCGTCTGCGTTCAACCGCGGTTAATGCCGGGCGTCAAACGGATCTAGAGGTTGCAATCCTGACCGAACAGGTTAAAAGTCTGCGGGAAAAAAATGCCCGTGCGACCGAAATGATAAATAAATCCATAGATATAATAAAGAATTTGAAATGAGTGTTGTGTCCATACCAATTGTTAATAAAAACTATCCCATGGGGTGCGAAGATGGCCAGGAATCGCGCCTGATAGAATTGGGCAAAATGGTTGATGCACGCGCCCGCGAAATTTTGGACAAGATTGGCCCATTACCAGAATCTGCATTATTGGCAACATTGTGTATTGTTTTGGCAGATGAACTGCGTAATCGTCCGGCGCCATCTGTATCTGATGCAGATTTGCGGGAAATATTGGCACGAATTCGGGAAATAAAAAACAAAATCGGGCAATGAAAAAACGCGCATTTGCGCGTTTTTATTATCGTGTATATTGATTTGCGGTCATGATTTTTGCCTGGACTGCTGAAAACTGGTTATATGTTTTCACAGAATCTGTCGCATCAGTTTTAATGTTTGTTTCGTGTCCCGGGCGCCATCCTTCGACAATACAAATTATTTTAACGACGCGCATAATTTGTTCATCGTTTAATGCGGATATTTTTGTATCTATGGGCAGTTCCGTAGATTTGCGAACATGATTTTTATACTCCTGGGTATCGTTTTCATGTGGCGGTGCATATTTAAATATAGCCTGGGCGATTGTTAAATTGCTGTATCCGTCCGAACGCAACAGTGCGGCAATTGCACGTCGTCCTGTTTCTTCGTCTGGAAAAACAGCGAATCCACCTGCGCGTCCAATTGCACCATGTGCAACCGCAAATTCAGAATATCGCAAACACCCAGGATTATTATTGCGCCATGCCCGTGTTCCACCACTGCGTTTAAATTGATTACCATTCGCCCGTGTATATACAACATCATAGCGTTGTGCCGTGGCCTCTATGGGCGTTTCCATTAATGTCGCGTTATCTGTATACGTATAGTCTGCATTTGAATTTGCTGCGGAATTTATGCTGTTTTCGGGCGCATGAACGGCTGTTTTTACACAGGCCGATTTTTTATCATTTGGTTCTGAATTACCGTTTGCCCCGATTAAATGTCCCGCGCTAAATACCATTGCGGCCCCCGTCAAAAAGTACGGAATTGTGTACTTGAAACTCATTTTTTATTTCCTCCTTTGCAATCAAACAGACACGACCGGAATCATCCGGACAGTCAATTGTTTTCAATGTTCTTTTTTGATTGGTTCGTCGCAATAAAGCAATTTACGACGTACATTCAGACATAACGGCGAACCATTACGCCCCGACTTACCATTATTTCGGCAGCCCGCCCCATAACAGGGAACCAAAGTTTGTATATACATATATATAAAAAATTAAAAATTTCAAGTGAAAAATGCAAAAATATTAATTTTTTTAATGATTTTTTTATTTGTGTTTATGAAATGTATTTTTTCAGTTGTTATTTTTTTTCAAATGTTCTAAATTTTCCGTTGTCATGAGCAAGGAAATTATCGAAAAAATTGATTCACAGCAACTGTCGGATGCGCTGTCCGAACGGTATCTGTCATACGCGGTCAGCACCATTGTATCCCGCGCATTGCCAGATGTTCGCGACGGGCTAAAACCTGTGCATCGTCGTATTTTATATTCTATGTTGCGCCAGAAATTGTCGCCCAATGCGGCATTTCGAAAATGTGCGACTGTTGTTGGCGATGTGTTGGGGCATTATCATCCGCATGGGGATTCTTCGGTTTATGACGCGATGGTCCGTCTGGCCCAGGATTTTTCCGTTCGATATCCATTAATCGATGGCCAGGGTAATTTTGGAAACATCGATGGCGACCCCCAGGCGGCATATCGATACACAGAATCCAAGATGACTGATGCCGCCATGCTGATTATGGATGGTATCGACGAAGACAGTGTCGATATGATGCCGAACTTTGACGGCACAACGGTTGAACCGACGGTTATGCCGGGGGCATTTCCGAATTTGCTGGCCAATGGCGGCATGGGTATTGCGGTCGGTATGGCGACAAATATCCCAACCCACAATGTGGCCGAAGTTTGTGATGCACTGGCCCTGGTGGTGGATAATCCAGATGCAACCACTGCCCAGATTATGAAAAAAATGGTTGGACCAGATTTCCCAACTGGTGGCGTTCTGATTGATTCTTTTGACACGATTGTAAAGAATTATGAAACTGGCCGTGGTGCGTTCAGAATTCGCGCAAAATGGGAAGTTGAAAAACTGGACCGCGGGGCCGAACAGGTTGTTATCACCGAAATTCCATATGGGATTATAAAATCTAAACTGGTGGAACAAATTGCAAATTTAATAGATGCGAAAAAACTGCCATTGGTGGATGATATATCTGATGAATCAACGACTGATGTTCGCATTGTTATCACCCCAAAAAGTCGCAATGTCCCGGCGGACAAAATGATGGCGCATTTGTTTGCGATGACGGATTTGGAATATAAATTCAATATGAATTTTAACGTCATTGATTCGCGTGGTGTACCGCGTGTTATGGGCATTGGCGATGTATTGCGTGAATTTATTGCGCACCAGAAAAATGTGTTGGTGCGTCGTACGAATTGGCGCCTGGGCAATATTGCGCGTCGTTTGGAAATTTTGGGCGGTCTGTTAATTGTGTATTTGAATTTGGACCGTGTTATTGAAATTATCCGAAACGAAGATGACCCGAAATCTGTACTGGTCGCAGAATTTAATTTGACCGATGTCCAGGTAGAGGCAATTTTAAACACCCGCCTGCGTTCGTTGCGCAAACTGGAAGAAATGGAAATCCGTCGTGAAGATGCGGCATTACTGGCAGAACAGCAAGAATTAAATGAATTATTAGCCAGCCCCGTTCGCCAAAACGAACAATTAAAGGCATGGTTTGCCGATATTAAAAAGCGTTATGATAAAAAGACCACATTGGGGCGTCGTCGTACCCAATGGGCGCCACAAACAACGGAAATCGTTGTGAATACGGACGAATTTATCGAAAAAGAACCATTAACGATTATATTGTCAACAATGGGATGGATTCGCGCGGCCAAAGGAACGCTGGATTTAAACAATCTGGATTTAAAATTCAAAGAAGGGGACGGTCTGCAATTCGCGTTCCACGCCATGTCGACTGATAAAATCAATCTGTTTGCCAGTGGCGGGAAAATGTTCACCGTTGCCGCCAATGATTTGCCGTCGGCACGTGGTTTTGGTGAATCAGTGCGCATGATGGTTGATATTGGTGCGGATGAAAATATAGTATCGGCATTTGTGTTGGATACATCTGCAAAATATTTATTGGTGGGCCGCCATGGTACGGGCTTTATCGTGCTGGGTGAAAATTGCCTGGCCCAGACGCGTACTGGGAAACAGGTCATGAATACAGACGCACGTAATCCGGCGATAATGTGCGTGCTGGTCACGGGCGATACGATTGCGATGTCGGGTTCGAATGATAAACTGCTGATATTCCCGACGTCTGAAATCCCAGAAATGACCCGGGGCAAGGGCGTAATACTGCAAAAATACAATGCGGAACGCACGTATGTTTTGGACGTTATGTTCTTTAACGCATCGGATGGCTTTGGTTGGACCACGGGGCGGGGCACAACAAAGCTGGACGATTGGACCCCATGGATGGGCCGGCGCGCGTCCCAGGGACGTACCGTCCCGGTCGGATTCCCGCGCAGTGGTAAATTTGGAAAATAAAAATCCCCGTTTGGGGATTTTTTAAAATCGCTGTTGCAGGGTAAATTCAATTGCCCATTTGTCGTATTCGCGTTGCCACATGTTTGAATCGCGCCGGGTATAGCTGAATATCAATGTGGGTGCAAATCCCATAATACTCAATTTATTATTTGATACCGACAGTGAATATCGCTGGGTAAAGTCGCGTTCAACGATTTGCGTGAAATTACCGTCTTGGACCGACCACTGTTCCGCGTCATAGTTTTGCCAATAAAACATAGGCTGGACAAATATTCCAAATCCATACGGCAATTCGGCGCCAACGCCAACACTGACATTCGGTTGCCAGTATGAATATGTGTCCGACCGCGCGTCTTCGCGCGTTATTCCGCCACGCAGAATGGTGTATATATTTGGCGTAATGGAATAAAACAAACTGGCCCCCATGGAATAAGTATTTCCATCCAGATATTTACCATAATTATCATACTTGTTATTGGTATATTGCAGACTTATCCCGCCCATCAGTTTGCGTGTAAAGTCATAATTTGCGTTTAATCGTGTCCCCACGGACCAGTTATAACCGTCCCACCCGTACCAGCGTCGTGCCCCAGTTGCCGCCAACCACACATCCCCGCGCGACCAGATAAATCGTGGCCCGGTGCTGGTGTACAAGAACACATCGTCATAAGTCTGCAGGTTATAGATATTAGAATACACCCCGGCATCAGATTTCCACCGCCACTGGTCAGACAGTTTAAATTCATAATCGCCCCCCAGTGAAAAATTAAAACCAACGGCAGATTCTGGTTCGATTAAATTGCGACACATGGGCCCGAATATTGTCATAACACATTCTTCGCCCCCGGTCGCGTTATTAACATTATTGTCGGGCGCAGCGCCAAAGTTAAAATAGACGTTCCAGTTTTTATTTTGGCGAATCACATATCGGTAATAGTTCATCATCTGGCGCACATTATCGGTCAAATCATCCCCCGCCATGGCCAGCCGTAATTGATAATCAGCACGATACCATTGTTCTGTCTTCATATAGCATATGGCCAGTTCGAAGCGCACCCGGGCCAGATCTGGGTGCGCATCCAGTATTGTGCGATATATTTCGATTGCCTCATTAAAGTTGCCACGAAAACCGGCAATTCGCCCCAGCAAAAACCACCGTTCTATTTCCAGCGGTCCCGCCATTTTCGGAATCGCGGTCAATATTTCTTCGGCCGTGTCCAGGTTGCCATTGTCAACCATTGCGCCCGCCATTTTAACCGCGTCCATAACAGACATAGTTATTTCAGTTGTTCCATCTGGATTTTTTTTTATTGTATCCCCAGACAAATTTTCTGCCCGCACAGCGCCGGGCAGAATGAATAATACCGCAAAAATTACAGCAAACTTTTTCAATTATTAAGCTTTTTTACACCAAACGATAAATCCAATTTGACCCCGTTTTCAATACCTTCTTCAAAGTGCGCAATACCGGCGGCCTCTATTGGTGTATTGCCATTACCATAATATCCAACATTCATCGTCCCGGTTCCGTTTGGGACCCCTGCATCGTTTATATTCGACAACTTGGGACCTTCGATATCTCTGTCCCCACTTTCAAAAAACGTAAATGTTGCGTTTGTATCATCCGTGGCACTCTGTTGGATGTTTACAGTATACCAGTTGTTAAACTGGGCGTTTAACCCAGACCGGGCTGTATTTTTATAAAAATGCAGTGTCGCCCCACCGTCCAGATTTACCGTATCTGTGCCGTTTGTTGCCACGCCAACCGCGCGTCCCCTAAAACTCATATCAGTTTCGATATTTGCAACGGCGATTTTTTTATCATTATAACCGCCCGCAAATGGTGCGTACCTCGATGGGGTGATACCATTGTTATATTCAATTTTGTACATACCGAAATCAGCATAGGTCAGTGGTTGATCAGAATTCGGTTTATACGAATCATATGTCAGTGTTGCTACATCATTGGTAAACGTGTTTCCTGTGCCACGATCAAATTTCATTGAACTGTCCGCGCCCGTGGATACCGTTATGCCCGTGATTTTCCCAGTGTTTTCATCCACAGAAAATTTCAGTGTGGCATCTGGGGCGGCAAATTCCACCATGTCCGGGGTCAGCACCTGTAATTGTGATTGTAAATCTTTAATATTTTCATTAAACAGACTTTCATTATTGCCCTTCGCGCGCCACCAAGATATACATCCCGATGTGGGGTTATCTTTACATGCGCTGTATAATTCTGGTGATACGATGTACATTGCCTGGCGCACAATATCTGGATCTGCATCATCGCCCAGATTCCCCAGGTCAAACACCATTTCTGCCACGGCCAAATAGTTATCAGATGTTGTCGCACCCGGATATTCCGCCAGACCGGCGGCAACCCGCCCATTAACTGTTTTTTCCGTTATTGTTGTCATTTGCGTTATTGATGAATTAGGATTCGTTTGTGGATTCCCACCTGGGCGCAGTCCGTCGGGCCGGCCATATGCACCCGATGGTGTTCCGCCATCTGTACACGCCGCCAGTAATCCCAAGACCGCAAATAATGACAACTTTTTCATTAAAATCTCCTTTGCCCCAGAATTGTATAACATAATTATATTGGTATTATTAAAAGCATTCAAGTGCAAAAACGGCTTGAACAAAATTTCACATGTTTGTAATATGACAGTACCAGGGGGATTTGCTATGGCACGAGTATTGTTTTCATTATCATTATTGTGTTCGGCTGTATTGTTATCAGGTTGTCTGGAAACAGGCAGTGGCACGCCACAACATAATCCGTTCAAAGATCGCCCGAACTATGGCGCGGATATAAATATTACAAAGCCATATGCTGATACTGTTGCCAAAGAAAACGCCGAAATAACGAATATGTATTCGCGTAATGCTGCTATGATTAATGATTGGGTTAGTTATAAATTATCGGGTTCAAAATTTGATGTAAATGAATCCGAATATCCCGGTATAATAAAAATTGCACAATCATTAATAACGGCATCGGCATCAGATATTAATTCTGTTGATAGTGATTTGTTGTCGCCCGCCATGGCATTACTGGACAGTTCGATGCGTCGCGCATGTGCGTCTGCTGAAAATATTGGCGACTGTATTGTCAACTGGCGTGAAAATAACGCGATTCAGTTTGCAACATCTGCAAATACATTAATGAATTATACAACAGAATTAACCGTGGATAACGCAACATTGACCGCCACGAACGGATATCAAATGAAATTTACAATTGACCCTGATACGGGCGAGATTGATGGTATGACATTAACTCGTGATTCTGGGGATGTGGATCTGGCAAAGCTGGGGGACAGCAGCACATTTTATGGTTCTGATATTGAAAACGGGCGGGTTTTAGAACTGGATTATGTTTCAGATGCAAAACAAATGGGGTTGTCATATTCTGATTTTGGTTTGATTAATATACAATCATCAATGGATAGCGACCACCAGGTGGATGCATGGTTAGTGCCATTTGCCGGCGGATATGATGACAAGAAAATCGCTGTTGCGGATATTGATTCTGATATGACATTTAGGGGACGTGCGGTTGGTACGGCGACCAAGGGGGAAGACAGCATAAATCTGGGCGGGACAGCAACATTAAACTTTAAAACAGGTGACACGCCAACATCTGAATTAGCAGCGAATTTTGACAATTGGTACAATGTAACAATAACCCAAAACGGGGACGCACCAAATGCAAACTTTGTATTTTCTGGTAATCCAACAGAAACAGATGTTATATTAACAAACACAACCGGCACAGGAACAATGAATGTTGGATACTATGGACCGGCTGGTTCCCCGACCGAGGCGACTGGTCTGGTTCATTACCAGGAAACAGACGTCGAAAACCCCGTTTCATTGGACATGGCGTTTGGTGTAAAGTAACCCCCGCGTTCTTCTCTTCTATGTCATCCCGTGGCGGGGCCCGGCGTTCTCCTTGCTTGTCATCCCGCGACACAGGTGTTTTATATCGTCATCCCGGCGCAGGCCGGGATCCATTGCACCGCAGGTTTTACATCCGGTATTTGTATCTGTCACCCCGTGGCGCGGCCACAGTGCCCGGCGTTCTCCTTACTTGTCATCCCGCGGCCCGGGCCCCGCGAAAACGTCAGTTTTCGCGGGTGGATGCAGACCGCGGGATCCAGGTGAATAGAGTCCTGTGCGTCAGCACAGACAATATTAATTTGTGTCGCTGCGCGACGGCTCTTTATGACCTGGGCCCCGGTGTCAAGCACCGGGGTGACAAGGGGGACACTTTTCTTTTTTGAATACAAAAAAACAGGCACCACACGATGCCCGTTCAAATAACAATAACGTCCTGAAATTAATGAGGCATTTTACCTTCGGTCATGACGACATGCTTGCGCAGTTTCGGATCATATTTGCGAAACTTCATTTTGCCTGCGGTATTTTCAGACTTAGTATTTTTTGTTGTCGTATAAAAATAACCAGTTTCCTTGTTTTCCAGTTTTACGACTTCTTTGCTACCTTTCTTGGATGCCATTTTAAAAACCCTTTATTATTTATTCTGCCATGAATTTTATTGTAAAAATTACTGGAAATCAAGTCTTTTTTATCATAATATAATATTCCATTGCGGGTATGGCGAAACTGGTAGACGCGCTGGATTTAGGTTCCAGTGGGGCAACCCATCAGAGTTCAAATCTCTGTACCCGCACCAAAATTTTTACATATTCTTTAATACACGGGATAATCACGTGGAAAATCTGGATTCGGGTTGGCCAAATTTGATTTCACCCCACATGCCGCGATGGCCATTGTTGCAAACAGTAAAAAAACAAAAAATATCCGTTTCATGCCTGGTATTATAGTCCCCGCGCAGGGCGGTTGTCAAATATCTGTCGTAAATTATGAAATCAGTCTTGTTTATTTATGTGCTTATAACGTACTAGAATTACGATGCAGCATAAATTTAATCAAGGGAGAGAGAATTATGTATTACAGCAACGGTAATTACGAAGCGTTTGCCAACCCCATGCCACCCGCAAACGCGACAAAAAAGTCGGCATATATTGTTGGTGGCGGTCTGGCCGGGTTGGCGGCGGCCGTGTTTATGATTCGCGATGGAAAAATGCGCGGCAATAAAATCCATATATTCGAAGAGTTATCTATTGCCGGGGGCAGTATGGACGGCATAAAAAATCCCCAGCGCGGTTTTATAATTCGTGGTGGTCGCGAGATGGAGGCGCACTTTGAAACACTGTGGGACTTATTTCGGTCAATACCTTCGCTGGAAAATCCAGATATAACCGTGCTGGATGAATTTTATTGGCTGAATAAATCAGACCCCAGTTTTTCGCACTGTCGTGCAATTGAACGCCGTGGTCGCCGTATGAAAGACGACGGAAAATTAACACTGACGCCGACCGCTATTCGCGAAATGATAGATTTGGTTTTAATGCCAGAAGAAAAATTACAAGACGTTCAAATCGACCAAGTATTTGGCGAAGAATTTTTTGAATCTAATTTCTGGCTGTATTGGGCAACAATGTTTGCATTTGAACGCTGGTCCAGTGCGATGGAAATGCGGCGGTATTTGTTGCGTTTTATCCATCATGTTGGGCGTTTGGCAGATATGTCGGCACTAAAATTCACAAAATATAACCAGTATGAATCGTTAATAACACCACTGGTTCGCTGGCTGGAAAATAATGGGGTAAAGTTCCACTTTGACACAACAATAACAAATATTATTGTTAAATGCAGCCCAGATAAAAAGGTCGCCCAGAAAATAGAAATGGTAAAATCAGGACGCAAGAAAGAAATTAAACTGACAACCGATGATTTGGTGTTTGTAACAAATGGCTCTATAACCGAAAGTACCACATACGGCGACAACGATACCCCGGCCGACCCGCGGCATGAACTGGGCGCATCGTGGCAGTTGTGGAAAAATCTGGCGGCACAGTGCGCCGAATTTGGCCGCCCAGAAAAATTTTGTGAAAACATTCCCGATGCCAATTGGGTTATATCAGCGACAATTACATTAACTGATGATACGGTTGTGCCGTATATTGAAAAAATCTGTAAAAAAGACCCGCACAGCGGTTCAATCGTCAGCAGTGGTCCCGTTACAATCAAAGATTCTAATTGGCTGTACGGGTTCAGTATTTCGCGCCAGCCACATTTTCGCAGTCAAAAACCAAATGAAATAGTTGTTTGGACATATGGGCTGTTGTCAAATACGTCGGGCAATTATGTGAAAAAGAAAATCACAGAATGCACAGGTGCCGAACTGTGTGCAGAATGGCTGTACCATATCGGTGTTCCAGAATCGCAAATTGACGATATTGTACACAATCGGTCAAATACAGTCCCGTCCCACATGCCGTATATAACGACGTACTTTATGCCACGTGCATTGGGTGACAGACCACTGGTTGTGCCGCGTGGTTCGGTGAATCTGGCGTTTATTGGCAATTATGCAGAAACCGAACGTGATACGGTATTTACAACTGAATATTCTGTACGCACCGCAATGCAGGCAGTATACACACTGTTGAATATCGACCGCGGTGTACCCGAAGTCTTTGATTCTTGCTTTGACATACGTATGTTATTGCAAAGTATATATTACCTGAACGACGGGAAAAAGTTGCGTGATATTGACGTTCCATGGGTTATGAAATTATTGGAACACCAGGGCATGAAACACGTCCGTGGAACATACCTGGAACAGTTATTGCATGATGCGAAATTGATATAAAGAAACCGCCCAAACGGGCGGTAAATTTTTATTTTTGACGCATTATACGTCCAAATTCTTCGGGGGACATATGGGCGACAGATGCGATTTTTGATAAAGTATTGCCAGATGGCCAGTGTGGCTTTCCATACTTTGATATACGTTTGCTTTTGTTAAACGCGGTTGGATCCATTCCGCATCGTTTGGCCAGTCCTGAACAACTCAGCCCCATTTTTGCGGCGATTTTATCGACCGCATCCCATATACCAGTGTGTGTCATGATTTCTCTCTTTGGTTAAAATCCAGATTGATTTCTAGATATAAGTGAATAATATCCCAAAATCTTATTTTTGTACAGGGGTAAAGATTCCTAATATTTCCACATGCTATTTAATGGACCACGTTGTTGTTTTTAACCAATTGGGCTGTAATTAAATTTTTTCAATCGTGATTGATACATATTGTACAGTTACAAAATATATCGCCATGCATCTTCGGCATTCATATGCGTCAATATGATTGCTTGCCAGTCATCTGTATAGTGATTATTCAAATCAGGAATTTCGACATAGTTTCCGCGTTTGAAATTAACGGGGATTATCTTTGACTTGTTTATATCGATGTTTTTGTCGCGTTCCCATTTGCCTTCATTCAGCACCCTTTTTGCTGCATACTCTGTTCCAAAGTGCGTAAGAGGAAAGAAATAATCAAAATCATAATAAGTTCCATGGAATGCGGTTATCACATTTCCATTGTTATCTGTTAAAAGTTGTGTTCCTTGTGTCATGCGCAAATTATATAACGATTTTCACATTTTTTTACGCAAAATCATGAACGTATTAAAAAACGACAAAAAACACCGCCCAAACGGACGGTTAATCAGATTTGGCAGGGCCATTTGTGCAATTTGCGAACTAATGAGATGCGTGATTTATTGTGGTTCGGGAGAGATGTTAAGGCGTTTTTGAAGTCTTTATAAAAAACGTATAAATTTATTATAATGCAACTTGACAAATACGATTGTTGTGCTATATATCCGTGATACGGAGAGTAAGCCGTATCATGAGCAGCATAACCAAGAGGTGCTATCATGACAAACGTAAAAACAAATCTTCCTGAAACATCATCAATCAATAAAGCAGCAAACATCATTTCTGAAACACGCCGTCCAGACGGTTCTTTGGCCACGCAGATATTAAAAATCGGATTCGATAAATATTTAATTCAATACGATTCCCAGGGTCAGGCTGTGTTCAAAGAAAAATTTGACGCATTGTACTTTAATGAAAAAGACATAACATATCATAATGGGTGCGTTGCATCAATTACACGTCGTGATTTTAGGGGTAACAGGGCCATTTCTCAATACGATGAAAACGGCCACATTGTTGCGACTATAAATGCTAACAAAAACGATATTGTGAACTTTGCACCATCGGGACATGTTAGGTCGGTTATCAAACATTTGTCGGAATACAATGATTTTGGCAAAACAAATGAAATTGAAGAAATCACATTTAATGATGCAGGACGCATAGTGTCTTCTGCACATAAGGTGAAAATGACGGACTGGTTTGGTCCAGGACGTGAAAAATGGCTGACAACAGACACCAAACAATACTATCCTAATGGACAAATGGCCAGTCATATAACGTATAAGCAAAAGACAAAACGCACAGGCCAGTGGCATTCCGAAAACCAAGAAGACGAAGCGGCCTCATACATTGCTTCTATAACGCAATACAGCGAAAATGGCAAAATGCAAGTATCGGCCCAATTAGGTGAATATGACGAGATAAGTTTTAATGGCGATAAAGTTGCCTGTATCACCAGACGTGTTAAGAAAGGCGATAGTCTGGAAACCATGTCTCAGACAACATATTATCCATCTGGAAATTTGTGCACAATAACAAATTACCAAGACGGCAAGGTTGTGTCTTCTGTAACCTATGATGAGCAGGGTAAACCACAAAGCAGTACCCAGCAAGGAACAGAAAATTATCAGGATATATATAAAGCCGCCCAGAAAACGAAACAAAATACCCAGAATATAAAATCGTTTGCCAAGGCTATTATGACACCGCAACAGGCAGCAAGCATTTTAGGTGTGTCCTTGAACGCAACCGAGCAAGATGTAAAAGCGGCGTATCGTAAACTGTGCAAAATTTGGCACCCAGACAGAAACCAGGGTAATGAAGAAGCAGCAAAACGCAAGATGCAACAAATAAACGAGGCGTACAGTGTTATGTCGCGATACATCAGGACCCGCGGTCAGCGTCCGGAACAGCCACAACAACCGCGCCCAGACCATGTCAATGATTTACAACGCGCATGGAATAAACTGCAACAGGCTATTCGTGATTTTGAATATGCTGTGGACAGATTAAAAGCCGCCACAGCAGAAAAAGAAAAAATCAAAAATGAATACGCCAGAACACCGGCAAATGATCCAAAGAAAAGAAAGTTGGAACAGCAATTAAGCAAAGCGCAAATGACTTGGTCAGCATGTGTTAATAACAAAATCCGGGCGCAGGCATATAAAGAAAAATGCGAACGTGAATACAACTTGTTACGTATGCAAAAATATACAAAAATGTACCAACAGAAATGTTGTGAATATCAGCGCGCTGCATAGTCTAGTGCGGTATAAAAAGTTCGTAAATGTGTAAAACGGTACCTGTTTTTGATACCTAACTTGCGAACTCGTCAAAACATTGGAAATCCAATCAAAAAAACACCCAAACGGGTGTTTTTGAATTTTGGCAGCCCCAACCAGATTCGAACTGGTGTTCTCGCCTTGAAAGGGCGGTGTCCTGGGCCTCTAGACGATGGGGCCAAAACTGCCATTCAAATGATTTTATTCAAATCAAACGCTGGCAAATTATAACTGGCGCGGCGGCCTTTGTCAAGGCAAAATACCACCGTGCCATATTTTTGTTATTCTGCCGTTTTTGTTTCTGGTTCGGCGGCAACCGGAACTGCGACTGCATCGGCTGGCACTTCTTCGACAACAGCGGCTTCTTCAACAACTTCTGCGGTCGGTTCGACCTGTTGGAAAACGATTTCTTTGCCGTCGGCATTTTTCAGCGTCAAACGACCATCTGTTAAATCATATGTTTCAACCGTTGTCATGAACTGGAAATAGTCCTGTTCTGTCTGCATTGCATCCATTGGCCCCATCATCATTGTTGATGCGAATGGGCTGAATTTAATCTGGTTACCTTCGGCCGTATATGTTCCGTTATACAGGTTTACAACCTGGCCATTGACGCGCATTTCATTTGCGTCAAACGACAGTGTGATATCCGTGCCGTTACCCGTGGCGACAAAGTTTGCGCCCTTTAACATTTCTGGATTTGGTGTGTTATCACCACATGCGGCCAGCGCCAAAACACCCGCCAATACTGCAAAAGATTTGATGTTCATGTTTTCCCCTTTTGTTTTGTTCAGGCATAATTATATCAATTGAAAAATATATATCAATACGATTATTTTAATATTTGATACAAAATAAAAAACGCACCATGTGGTGCGAAATTGCTGGCGGGATTGACGGGGTTGTAAATTCCCACCATGCCTTGGTGGCATGGCGGGCCCCTTTCGGCTCGGTAAGGCTTAACCGCGCCGGGGCGCGCTTTCGCCAACTCCGCACACGAACCCGCACGGGTTCTTCGCCCCGTCAATAAAAAAACGCACCATGCGGTGCGAAATTGCTGGCGGGATTGACGGGGCTCGAACCCGCGACCTTCTGCGTGACAGGCAGACGCTCTAAACCAGCTGAGCTACAACCCCTGTAAAGCACAGCATATATTATATTGTTGTTTGATAAAATGCAAGAAGTTTTTTATGAAATTATGCAAAAAATTATACACGGTCGATAAAGAATAAAAAAAACGGGGCGTTTGCCCCGTCTTTTTATTTAATCAGTTTTCCCATCGCCACAGCGGTATCGCCCATGCGGTTTGAAAAACCCCATTCATTATCGTACCATGCCGTTACATGGACCAGACGATCGCCCAAGACTTTGGTTTGTGATGCGTCAAATATTGAACTGTGTGCGTCGCCTTTGAAATCGACGGAAACCATCGGCAGTTCATTGTATCCGAACGTTTCTGATTCTGCAGCGCGCATTGCATTATTGATGGCTTCGACACTGGCGATTTTTTCCAGATTCACAACCAATTCAACCACAGAAACATCTGGGGTTGGAACGCGAATTGCCATTCCGTCCAATTTGCCCGCCAATTTCGGCAGAACCAGGCCGATTGCCTTGGCGGCACCCGTGCTGGTCGGAATCATAGACAGCCCCGCCGCGCGTGCACGACGAAAATCTTTATGGTTTTTGTCCAGTAATTGCTGGTCCCCGGTATATGCATGAACAGTTGTCATCCACCCTGATGTGATACCAAATGTTTCGTCCAGAACTTTGGCCACTGGTGCCAGACAGTTTGTTGTGCATGATGCATTGGATACAATCAAGTCATCTGATGTCAATGTATCTTGGTTTACGCCATACACAATTGTTTTATCTGCACCCGCCGATGGGGCCGACACCAAAACGCGTTTCGCGCCACAGTCCAGATGAACGCGTGCCTTGTCTGCGGCGGTAAAGATGCCTGTGCATTCCATAACGATATCTATGTCCATATCGCGCCATGGCAATTTAGTCGGATCTTTTTCCGCGATGCATTTGATTTTTTGGTTGCCAACAATGATATATTCACCGTCCAGCTTTACATCCATCGGCAATTTTCCGTGCACAGAATCATACTGTAATAAATACGCATTTTGTTCTGCAGGCGCCAAATCGTTCACCGCAACAAATTCTATGTCATCACGGCCAGATACCAGTGCCGCGCGTAAAACCAGGCGGCCAATACGGCCGAAACCATTAATTGCTACTCTTACTTTTGACATTTTTATTCCTTTCGTTTTTTTCTGTATTGGACGGGGGTATTTTATCATTATGGGAAAAATGTGCAATCTGAAAATTTAGTATTGTACTATGCTTGAATTTTGTCATGTTCGCATTTATAATCACGACATGGAATTGCATACGTCATATATTATTACTGGGCCGACGGCATCGGGCAAATCAGATTTTGCCCATCGTTTGGCGTGTCGTGTTAATGGCACGATTATAAATTGCGACAGTGTTCAAATATATCGTGGCATAGAAAACATTTCGGCCAGTCCATTTGCCGGGCGGCCCATCAGTGATGAAATAGACGGTGTTCCGTATCGTTTGTTTTCGATTTTAGATTTATCTGACCAAATCAGTGTGGCAGAATATTTGAATATGGCGCGCCGTGAATATGACGCTGCACGTGGGGCGGGGCGCGTGCCAATATTTGTTGGTGGTACGGGGTACTATATAAATGCGCTGGTTAATGGCATATCGCCCATGCCAGATGTTTCCCCAGAAAATCGTGCACGTGCACGTGAAATGGTGGCCACAGATATAAAATCAGTGCGCGATTTATTACCCCCAGACTTTACCGCAACCGACCCCCAGCGTGTCGCACGTGCACTGGAAGTGTTCTTGCAATCAGGCCGCCATTTAACCCAGTGGTGGCAGGTGCCACGCGTTGGTGCAATTACGCCACGCCCGTACCAGATTTTGATAAATCCACCATCTGATATTGTTCGTGCAAAAATTGCGGCCCGTATTCCAAAAATGCTAGATGGTGGCGCCATGGACGAAGCGCGCTATGTTATCGCCAACAATTGGGATGTGTGTCGTGCGATTGGGGCGGAACAGTTATGTGCATATTTATGTGGCGAAATATCAATGGACGAATGCATTCATAATTGGATTGTAAAAACGAACCAGTATGCAAAAAGACAGCGAACATGGTTTCGTACTCAGTTCGCTGCCGATATAGAAATTAAAAATCCGAATGATTTTTAATGACTTTTTGAAATCTTTTTTTCGATAATTTCTATAAGTTCTTGTTTTGTAATACGGTGCGTTGTGTGGCGTTTACGCTGATTATCAGGCTTGTATGCGTTTTGTTTTCGCTTTGCACGCTTTTCCATTTGTTTATTCAACAGGCTTTGAATATATGCAGATTGATTATACAACGTATCTTGCAGTATACCGATTGCTTGTTCCTGGGTTTGAACCATTGGATTTCTGGCGGTATACCCAGATAAATATTTTGCCATTAACTTTGTTAATGCCTGCAACAAACATGGATCCGTAGAACTGCCATTGTTATTTCCCAGAAAGTGGATGTACATTTTTGTTTTAAATATTATAAAGTTTTCAATTTTTTTATTGTACGGTATTTTCTGTTGCCATGAATTTATGTATTCACCAGTTGTGGCATATGACGGGCCGTATTCTTCCACTATTATACTGGTAATATGTGTTTTGTATTCTTCAAACAGACGTTGTGTGGCAACAGGCCGATATTTTGACATGATATTCCTTTTTTGATTAATTTAATTGAAATTATACGTAAATATATATTATACAAAAAATATTGTTTGTCAATAACGTTTTAGATTTTATTTTGAATTTTTCTTTAATTGGGCGTAATTGTCCATGATAATCTGTTTTATCCCAGATTTGCGCAATTTACTGGAAAAAAATACAGTATTATTAAATTCTGATTCCAGTGTTCCCCATCCGGCATATTCCCAATCAATTACACCGATAATTTTTTTTGTTTTTTTATCCACGATAACATTGTTGCATATATCGTTATGATTCCATCCGTCGCCCGCGCGATCCCCACGCAGATCATCTATTTCATGCGGGTGCGCGTTATGAATTGCGTATATAAATTCAGCCAACTGTTGCCCCCAGACCGGCGCGTTTTTTGTTATCGCGCGCAATGAATGAAAGTTTAAATTTTTCCCAGGTATAAAATCATATTTATAAAAAGTATATCCGCCCGTATGCACAATCTCTATTTTGGGTATGCGCAGTGGCGATATGTTTGCAAATGCGTCCGTTATACGTTTTTCACGTGTAATTTTTTCAATTGACGTATGCGAGTCAAAACGTTTTTTAATTTTAAACACATATTTATTATCAACGATAAATCCGATATTCCATCCGCCTTTAATCATTTTGGCGCCCCAAAAGTTTAATTCTGGGTATTTTTTTCGCAATGCGTTATATTTCTTGCGCCAATCGAACAGTTTTTCACGACGAATACGGTGCCGAACATCTTTGATTGGGATGCAACTGCACAAAATATCGCAAATTTCAAAAAACAGTTTCCACAGCATTTATATATTTCCTGTAAAATATTATGATAAATGGTATTGAAAAAAACAAAAAAAGCAAGTACCTTGTAATCATGTTTAATTCTGGGGATATTGTAAAAGTTTTAATACCGAATGTGGTAAATACCGGGTACGATTATCGTCTGACTGCGCCGGCAGATTTAGGCACGTTCGTCCGTGTAAATGTTATGAATCGTCCATATATTGGCATTGTGTACGGTATCGGGGACAGTGGTCTGGGGGCGGATAAAATTCGCGATGTTGTATCTGTTTTTCCGTGGCGTTTATCCGTACCAGATTTACAGTGGATACAAAAAATGTCCGAATGGACATTAATGACCCCAGGCGCGGTACTGCGTTTAATTATAAATGTCCCAGATGCCTTTTTGCCACCACGTACAGAACAATTATATGAATATAATTTCGACGCTAAAACACGTATGACCGATGCCCGCCAGGCGATTGCTGATGCGTTTGCATCAAATGATAACGAAGCGATGTCCGCATCTGACATACAAAATATTACGCATGTTGGCGCGTCTGTTATCAGAACGATGGTTTCGCGTGGTATTTTAATTCCGCGTGATGTGCGTGTACGTGATGATAATTCGTTCCGTTATATATATCATGATATGGGCAATGTTCAGTTAAACCGTGAACAATCTGTCGCGGCTGCGGAAATCTGTTCGGCCATTGCGCATGGTGGGTATTCGGCGTTTTTACTAGATGGCATCACCGGCAGTGGCAAAACCCAGGTATATTTTGATGCCGCCTGGCACGCATACAGTGCTGGAAAATCTGTATTATTAATGATGCCAGAAATTGCACTAACGGCCCAGTTTATATCGCGATATGCGGCGCGGTTTGGTGCACCACCTGTTGTCTGGCACAGTAATTTAACCGCATCGCGTCGTCGTGCGATATGGCGCGGGGTTTTGGACGGAACAATTCGAATGGTTGTTGGCACGCGCAGTGCGCTGTTTTTACCATGGCAAAATTTAGGTCTGATTGTTGTAGACGAAGAACACGATACATCGTACAAGCAAGAAGATATGGGAAATTATCACGCGCGCGATATGGCGGTTTTGCGTGCAAAGATTGCTGGGTTTCCGATTGTGTTGGCGTCTGCGACCCCATCGGCAGAAACGTTGCAGAATGTTGCGGATGGGAAATACCAATTGTTAAAATTAACGTCGCGTTTTGGTGGGGCGTCTATGCCGACCATAGCGACGATTGATATGCGCGCCGGGCGGCCTGAACCATATTCTTTGCCATCTGATGACAAAGATGCGCCGCCACGCGTGGGGTATTTATCCCCGGCATTATGCGATGAAATTCATCAAACATTGACCGCCGGTCGCCAGGTTATGTTATTTATAAACCGTCGTGGTTTTGCCCCGATTGTACAATGTAAAAAATGTGGCTGGGTTGCCCAGTGTCCTGATTGCAGTGTTGGCATGACGTATCATAAACATATGGGAAAATTGCTGTGTCATATGTGTGGCCGCGTGGCCCCGATGCCAGACAAGTGCCCTGAATGTGGTGATACGGTTTCGTGTCGTGGGGCGGGGCTGGAAAAAATCCAAGAAGAAGTTTCTGTAAAATTTCCATCGGCACGTACCGCATTAGTTTCCAGTGATACAATCATGTCGCGCCAGGCATTGGAACGCATTGTAAAAAAAATGGAATCTGGGGAAATAGATATTGTTATCGGAACACAAATCCTGGCCAAGGGACACCATTTCCCAAATTTAACCTTGGTTGGTGTGGTTGATGCAGACATGGGGCTGTTTGGTACAGATTTTCGCGCGGCCGAACACACGTTTCAGCAATTGTTCCAGGTGGCCGGCCGTGCCGGTCGTGGCGAATTCCCGGGGCGCGTTTTATTACAAACATATCAGCCCACGCACCCAGTGCTGATGGCGATATGCGACGGCAGTCGTGATACATTTATGGCGTCTGATATGAACGCGCGGCGCGTGGCGCAAATGCCCCCGTATGGGCAATTAATCGCCGTTATCGTTGAATCCCAGAAAGAATCTGTGTTAAAAAAATTTTGTGCCGATTTGTCCGCGTTGGCGCCGACGGCACCTGGGGTGAAAATTATGGGCCCCATCGCCGCCCAGGTATACCAGGCCCGCAATTGGTATCGTATGCGCTTTTTGGTTGCGGGTGGGGCGCGCACAATGTTGCAGCCATTGGTTCGGCGCTGGATGGAACGTGCGCGCATCCCATCCGGGGTTCGGGTCAAGATTGATGTTTCACCCCAGAATTTCATGTAAATTAAAATCTGGGGATTGAATTTTTTACTGCCTTGGATTATAATACATTCGTACATAACATGGGGGCAAATATGCTGGAAGTAATAGTTGCATTTTTTATAATGTTTTTAATTGCGGCCGTTGCGGTTGCGATTATATCGATTCCAATTTTGATTGCGAATGCGCGTGGTATTTGCGGTGGGGAAAAGACTGCGATTGTTTTGTTGTCGATTCTGGGCGTGTTTTTTGGAATAACGTGGTTTGTGGCATTAATACTGTCATTGGTATGGCACGCACAATGTCCTGCGGGTGATGATTTGGATAAATTGGAAAAGTTATCCAAATTGTACAAGGATAAAGTTATCACAAAATCCGAATACGAACGTATGAAATCAAAATTGTTGCGGGAATAAATAAAACGCCCGAATGGGCGTTTTATTTTGTTTTTATATATTTATGAATTTTTAAAAACACATCACGTGCCCGTTTGAATTGTGTTGTGATTTTTTCTGAAATAGACGGCGCATTCAAAAATCTTTCTTCGCGCAGTTTGCTGTACAATGCTTTTTCTTGTTCATATTCGCGCAATATTTCGTTGCGTTGTTCATCGGTTTTTGCGGCCTTTAACCGGTCATCCAGCCATGGACTGAATATATCTTTTTGTGTCATTTTTATACCTTTGTTTTATTTTTGTGTATTTTTGTGTAGGGGGATTATACCACTTCTGTAACCGCGCGCAAGGCCCCATCGCGTGATAATTGCACAACGCGAATTTTCTTTTTCATTTCGGCAATCAAATCCGTTCGGTCGTATGCCGGCTGGGTATGTAAAATGCGGTCAGCAAACGCAGCATAGGCCGCTTCGGCACTTTCGGCATGAATCGTCGTGTAAAAGTGGTCGTGTCCCGTCCCCAGCATTTCCCACAGCACCGCGGCATTATCCGTTGATATTTCGCCACCAATAATTACATCTGGCGTCATACGAACAACTAAATCCAATAATCGCGCATAGTTAAAGTCGTTTGTTTGTTCTGTGCGTGATAATATAAAATGCACATGGTTTGGTTGTGGAACCTGGATTTCGCGGGCGTCTTCGACCGTTATAACCCGACTGTTTTTATCAATCAGCGTCAGCATATGGTTTAAAAACGTTGTTTTTCCTGTTGCAGTTGCGCCACTAATTAAAATCGGACTGCCATCGTTTATGGCGGTCATCAGCCGGTCGTACGGATCGTCCGGACGCACAGATTCGCGCGGTTTAACCTTTAACAATTTTTTTCCACGTGCCAAATGATAGTTTTCAAACGATGTATCTGGGGCCGATGTTCCGCGAATGTTCAAAGCCACCCCGCCTGTTATATCGCGGTCGTCATATTGCACATTTGGGCCCGCAATTGCCGTAAAACGATGATTGCCCGGCAATGTTGCATATACCACAGGCATTCCATGCACGGGATCGAACGGCCGTTCATATATATTCGCAACCGTATGAATTAAATCAATCAAGTATTGTTTTGTCAGCACTGCGGCATCATATGCCACCCATGGCACGCGCGCCCCGTGCAGGCGCATCCAAACCTGGCCCGCGTGATTTATGGCAATTTCTTCTACGAACGATGGTTTATAGAATTCCGCCAACGGCTTTAACAAAGATTCCAGAACTACATTTGTCATCTGTTTAATTTTATCATAAATCCTGACTTGAATCAAAACGCTTTATTTGATAAAATTGAAAAAAAGAGAGAACGCCAATGAAGAAATCTTTATTGCTAGCTATTTGTTCGGTCATTGCATTGGGGGCGTGTGCGACGGATTCTGATACACCGTATAACACGACTGATTTTGCCACCGGTGGTGCAGATGCGCCACTGTATAACGAACGGACCAGTGATTTTATGCAGTCGGATAATCAATACGCAAACATTGATTCATACAAGCCCAAGACTGATGCCGAAAAAGAGGCCAGCAACAACCGCTGGAACACGGCGCGCATGGAAACCCGCTGGCAGGAATATCGCGGCACTATGGTTCGTGTTCAAATATTGTTGGGAAATACCGATTTGCGTGAAATGCGTCTGCGTTTGGTTCAAAATGCTGATGGTATGGATATTGATGGTGATGCGCGCACCATATTGGCCAAGGTTGCTGACTATGAAATGAAGCGTGTCTGTGGTCGCAATGCGGACAGCATTGTTATGGTTTATGATCGTCCATCATTTGATGTAATGCGTCCGACACCGTATTTTGATTATCGTATAGAGGCCGAAGGTTCAACCATGCGTGAATATGGTTTCAGATGCGTTTATAATAATTAAACAACAAACAAACTTAAAAAAACAAAAAAAGGGGAAAGTATGAAAAAACTGATGTCTGTTATGGCGGTGTGTGGCACAGCATTTTTGGCGGCATGCGACAGCAATGTTGGCGCGCAAAATGGTGATACGGTCGTGATTGATTTTGCTGGATACAAAGATGGCGTTGCGTTTGCGGGCGGAACCGCGACCAATTTCCCACTGGTTTTGGGCAGTGGTCAATTTGTTCCGGGCTTTGAAGAACAGCTGGTCGGCATGGAAAAAGGCGAAACCCGTGATATTAACATAACATTCCCAGAAAACTATGTCCCAGAATTAGCGGGCCAGGATGTTGTTTTCACCGTAACAGTAAATGATATTGTTCGTCCAGAAAAATAATGGTTGAAAAACACATGAAAAACCGGCAATTTGGCCGGTTTTTTTATTTAATTGCGTTTTATAAATAAACACATTAACCTGGGAATATATGCTGAAACTAAACGGTGGTTTAGATTCGGCAAGAAAATGGGGGTAAAAATGGCATTGCCAAATATATCAAAGGCACGAAGCTTCTGGGCAAAAACAATAACTTGTTGGATTCCGTTTAAAACCTGGCGCAAGGCTTTACGTGGTATTATTTTAATGGGAATTTGCAATTATATTCGGGTATTGCGCAACGATAAAAAAACGACTTTCCCGCACGAGTTAACAATTGCCGCCATCATGAAGAACGAAGGACCGTATTTAAAAGAATGGCTGGATTTTCATATTTTGGTTGGTGTAGAAAAATTTTATCTGTATGACAATGAATCAACCGACAATACACGCGACATATTGGCGCCGTATATAGCGCGCGGCATTGTTGAATATACATATTTCCCAGGCACAAAACAGCAAACACCGGCCTATATCGATGCGTTAAATCGTTTTGCAAATGATACGCGTTGGATGGCTGTAATTGATTTGGACGAATTTATTGTCCCTGTTCATACGAAAACGATTACAGAACTGTTGTATACATTGCCGCGTAATTTTGGCGCGCTGGTTATAACATGGATGATGTACGGATCATCTGGCCATGTTCATGCCCCAGATGGTCTGGTTATTGAAAATTACAAATATCGCGCGAACAGCACCAGAAAATCTGGGTGCAAATCGATTGTTAATCCGCGTTTAGTTGTATCTTGGCATAATCCGCATATAAATGCGGTTGCGGGATTCCTGGTTGATGAAAATGGGCGTCATTTGGGGCGTATAGACCAGACTTATAACCCGCCATCGCACGATAAAATTCGTTGTAATCATTATGTTACAAAATCGTTTGATGAATTTCGAACGCGCTGTGCCAAGGGCAGTGCTGGCGGCAATACTGCCAAGAAAGCCTGGACCCGTGAAAAATTTGATGCCCTGGACACAAATGACATCTATGACAATATTATGGACAAATATGTTTCGCAATTAAAAGAACAATAAAAAACGCCGCCGGTTTCCCGGCGGTGTTTCCGAATGCCCCGAAAGGAAGGAAAGGAGAAAAAAGAAATTGGGCATTCTAAACCAAGTTTTGGGGCCCAGAGTCCAGAGGAGAGAGAATGTAGGAGGGAGTCTGAATCCCTGAACCCCATGGGGCTTTCACCCCGTCGCCGGGGTGTTCCCCCTTTGACGAATCGAAATGTAATACATTTTATTTAATTTGTCAAGTATTTTGTCAAAAATAATTTTTGTGTATATTTTTCTGTCGATTTTTTGCTGGGTTTATAGGAAATCGTCCTTGTTGCGTGTGTATGGTTATGTGGAATAAAATCAATATCAGACAGAATACTTATCTACAGATTGTATTCTGTATAAATAACAAGGGAGAGAGAAGCATGACACATGATGATGTTTGGCGCGCAATAGAGCGCTTTGCCACAGAACACGGGATGTCTTGTTCGGGTTTGGCGAAATGCAGTGGTCTGGACCCAACGACATTTAATAAAAGCAAACGTTGGTCCAAAGAAGGCCAGCCACGTTGGCCATCAACCAACAGTATTTCAAAAATATTATCGTCAACCGGTGCCAGTATCCAGGATTTTACCAAATTCATAGAACCACATGGCAAAGACCGGGAATGATTGGATGCGTAAATCAGCGCGTAAAACCGCGGCGATGTCCGCGGTTTTTATTGGACAATTCTATGTTATTTTATTATTCTGGAACCATGCTGGACGGTATAAAAATATTTTCATCAGATAGTGTATGGCGACAAATCTTGTCTGATTTTGGCGCGACGGTGCCAGATTCGCCTGATGGCGCGGATGTTAATTTTGATTTGTTGAATATACATCTGCCCGCGTCGGCATTGGATATAAAGACTGCAATCCAAGACGTGCTGGACGGTGATAGGTTGATAATTCGCAATATATTTGGGCATGATATTCATTTGCCTGCGATTCAGGCGCGCATAGTAATAATGCTGTATAAATCTGGGGGCATGTCGGGTAATGATTTGCGTGTGGCACTGGGGTATGCGCCAGATGCGACAACGCACGTTGTTGATACCGCAATATACCAGCTGCGTCGAACATTCGGGCGCGAATTTATCCAGAATAACGGTGGAATATATAAAATTGGCAAATTATAAACTGGTATCATTTGATAAAATCCCCAGTACCCAGACATATGCATTGGGATTGGTGTCGCGTGGTGCGGCACACGATCATATGATTATTATGGCAAACGCGCAATCTGCGGGGCGGGGGCGGTATCGTCGTACATGGATTTCGCATCATGGTAATTTATACGCCAGTTTTATTTTCAGCGCGGACGAACGTGATCCGCGCTTGTCGTATGTTGCCGCGGTTGCGGTTGCAGATACGTTGTTGTCTTTTGGTGTGCATGCAAAGATAAAATGGCCAAATGACATTCTGATTGATGGGAAAAAGGTTTGCGGAATATTAATTGAATATGCGGGAAATTTTGTGATTGTTGGTATTGGAATAAATATCAAGACAAATCCCACAATACCTGAATACCCAACGACCAGGCTGGATAATTATGCACATATTGACAGAAACAGTCTGTTAAATAAATTAATGCGCAATCTGGATCGGTGGCGTTGCACAGAATTTGCCAGCGTGCGTGCCCGTTGGATGGATATGGCGGCGGGGCTGAATCGCATGGTAAAGTATCGTGGTGATATGGTTGAATTAATCGGCATAAATGAAAATGGTGCGCTGGTATTGCGCGATAAAACGCGATATATTTTGGCATACGGCGACGAAATCAGTATGTAAAAATTATTTTCTTGACTTTTTATGCAAAATGTGATACTATTAGATGCGTAATAAAAATGAAAAATATGTCCGCGTTGTGCGGATTTTTATTTTTTTCGGGCCACATTATGTGGCCCGTTTTTATACAAAATAATCTGAGTTTTTTTCGTGGGGGGACAATTCGTATGAATTTAACATTAATAAAAAATCCAGATGAATCAAAATCTGTATTATATAAAATCGCCCGCATAGTATACGCAGAAACGCATGCCGTATCATTGCATTCTGTGGAAGCGTTAACATCGATGATTGCGAACAATGCGCGCGTATATGGACGGGAATATTCAGACATTGTATCAGACAATGATTTATTTGAAGTATTAACCCCCGAAAGCAAAAATCACAACTTATTATCAGTCAATGTTTCTGATGAAAAATTTCAAATGTGTCTGCGTGTGGTGACCCGCATGTTGCATGGCGCACTAGATGATTGCTGTAATGGTGCTACGCGATTTCATCATGCTGATGAAATTCCGCAATGGGCGACATCACGCGGCTATATCGCAGATATAGACGGCATATTGTTTTACTTGTAAACATGGATATTAAGTTATGCGAAAAATTATCAGTGGCGGTTTTATGGCCGGGCACAGAACATACGTTATTTCAGGCATTGGTATTTTATCTGCTGTTGGCGCGTATTTAGTTGGCGATACAGATATATTTACAATGTTGCAATCTGTTTTTACATTTGGCGGAATTTATTTCTTGCGCAAATCCAGCGAAACCAAAGGAAAAAAATATGAAAAACGTCCCAGAAAAATTTCTGAACAATGATGGAACATTAAATACAGATGCATTATTAAAATCATATTGTGAATTAGAAAAGAAAATCAGCAGCATGGTTTCTGTTCCAGGTGCAGATGCTGATACAGACACAGTAAAAAAATTTAATCGTGCAATTGGTGTTCCAGATTCTGCATCAGAATATCCAACGAATCGTTTGTTTGATGATGATGAATTACGTGAAAAATTTTTAGAAATCGGTCTGACATCAACCCAGGTTGAAAAAATTTATAACATTGCAGAAGAATTTTTATCACCTGTGTTAAATGATTTGTTTGATGTAAAAAATGAAACAAATGCAATTGCAGAATTAAAAAATTTTTTCGGCAGCACCGAAAAAATGAACGAAGCATTGCGTGCAATAAATACATTCGGACAAAAGTATTTGCCGCGCGATGCATTTGATGCGTTGTGCGCTACACCCCAGGGAATCTGTGGGGTTTATCAGATGATGCAAACAATGGAACCATCGATTCGCATTGATGACGATGACGCAAAAAATTTATCTGATACCCAGTTGCGTCAAATGATGCGTGATCCAAAATATTGGCGTGATTATGATCCAGAATATGTTCGTAAAATAGAAAACGGATTTAAAAAATTATATTCGTAATGAAAAAAATGCACTTTCTTCTTTAC
>JADINC010000050.1 GCA_017694255.1 Candidatus Enterousia avistercoris
TCCATATATCCAACACGCGCCGCGCCAATTGGCCCCGCAAATGGCACACCCGACAGCGATAATGCCGCCGATGCCGCAATCATAGACAAAATATCCGGCTGGTTCTTTTTATCATAAGAAAATACCTGGACAACAATTTGAACCTTGTTCTTAAATGTTTCTGGGAACAGCGGGCGAATTGGGCGGTCAATCAAACGCGCAGTTAATGTTTCAGCGGTTGATGCCTTGCCTTCGCGGCGATCGCGCGAACCAGGAATACGACCCGCAGATGCAAACTTTTCCTGGTAATCAACGGTCAAAGGAAAGAAATCTTGACCTTCGACGGCGGTCTTTTCTGCGCATACCGTGGCCAATACCATCGTTCCGCCCATTGTCGCCAATACAGCACCATTGGCCTGTTTTGCCATGCGCCCTGTTTCCAGACGCAACGTTTCATCACCATATGGAATTTCAACTGCGACCGGGTTGTTTAAGTGTGTTTTTTCTTCTTTGTTAAATAATCCAAATAACATTTATATTCTCCATTTTTTCGTTTTTAAATGCGAAGAAAAATCATTCGTTTTTGCATTCTGGAACAAATGCAAGAATGAATAATTTCGCCTCCGCACTGGTGCAATTATAAAAGATATTTTGGCATATGCAAACTTTTTCGTTATGCGCGTAATTTCAAAAAGTTGATTTTTAAATTGCCACATGATAGAAAGCTTCTGCATTGGCCGATTACCAATGCGGGGTCTCAAAACCTTGAAAGATAAACTCCAACAGTGGTTGGATGGTCCGTGAATATATTGAATAAACGGGGCATATGCCCCGCCCTGTTATTTACGCAGACCTAATTTCTTAATCAGTTCTTCGTATTCGCTGACACTGTTCTTTTTGATATATGCCAACAGTTTTTTACGGCGATTAACCATCAACAGCAAACCACGACGTGAATGTTTATCCTTGTGATTATTTTTCATGTGTTCGGTCAAATTGCGAATACGTTCCGTCAGAACCGCAACCTGGGCCGCCGCAGAACCACCATTATCAACATCTGTGGTTTTATATTCTGTAATTAATTCCTGCTTTCTGGTTTTTGTAATGGACACTGTATTTTTCCTTTGGTTAAATTGTTCGTTTTGGGCGCAGTATGCCGGCGTCAATTATCCCAATGCCGATGAATTCATCACCAGAATAAACACGACACATGCCACCAGGCCCACTTGTCGCGATAAACCCGCCATTTCTGTATAATACGGCCGATTTACCGTCCAGATTCAGAACCGGAATGTCCCCCAGTCCAAAATCAACCGCACACAAATATTTCGTTGGTGCCACGCCATTATTAACCAGATTTTCTAAAAAATCAAGTTGTACGGCGTTTTTTATTGTAAAACCAAGTGTTTCAGTGCGACGTATCATATTTACCGTGGCATATGTATCGCACTTATACGCAATATCGCGCGCAATTGCGCGGACATATGTGCCACGGCCACAGCGTACACGAAATGTCCATTCATTGCCATTTATATCAACCAATTCCAACGCATCTATGCGTATATGGCGCGGCGGAATATCAGTTTGCACCCCACGCCGTGCCAATTCGTACGCACGCCGGCCGTTAACGTGCACCGCACTGTACATGGGGGGCCGCTGGGCAATATTGCCGATTAACTGGGGCAATGTTGCCAAAACGTCTGTACGCGATGGAATTATGCCAGAACGCGCAATTTCTGTGCCGGTTATGTCCAATGTGTCGGTTTCAAATCCAAACTGTAATGAAAATAAATATTCTTTGGTACTGGGGCGTACATCTTCGATAAACGGTATCATTTTGGTCGCCGCGCCAATCGCAATTGGCAATACCCCGGATGCCATCGGGTCCAATGTACCAATATGTCCAAATGTTCGCGCACCAAACATATGCGCAATGCGCGCCCCTGCCGCGCGACTGGATATACCGGACGGTTTATCTAGTAAAATAAATCCAGATGTATTTGACATTTTACAACATATTAAAATGAATTTTTTTCTTTTGTACAGATTTTTTTCTTTTGTATAATACAGGTATAAATTCACATCGGGGGCGTATATGAAAAATTTAATAATTATCGGTATTCCACGCGCAGGCAAAACAACACTGGCCCAGACAGTCGCACGGGAAATAGGCGCGGCGGGGCACGCTGTATCTGTGGTTTCAGCCGATGCGTTGGTGGGTGGTTTGACCCAGGTGTATAAAAGAAATTTATTCTATGCGGGATTTATTCGCCCGTTAAAACATGTTTTTCGCTTTTTGGATCGGCAATATACCGCGCGTCTGATTCGCGATTTACACATAATGGCCGGACGGTTTTTAAACGAACAGGCCGATGTATCAACCGTTATATACGAAGACGCATACCTAACAGTTGACCGCGCGATAAAATTATTTGATAAAAAGCGTTTTAAAATTGTGGCCATTGGATATCCAAACGCAAATCCAGATGAAAAAATGACTGATATTCGCCGCCATGATGGAAATACGCCCGCTAATCGCATGGATGATGCCGAATTGCGCAAATTTGTAGACGCCATGATGGACAACAGTCGGCGCCTGGCCCACGATGCAAAGAAATGCAAAATACCATTTATCGATACATCTGTTGACTATCGTGGCGCAATTGATGATTTTGCCAAAAATGTTATCAAATTTTTAAAATAAAAATATGTTTTAACGGGCGCGAATTTTATAACGCTGGCGCGAAACATGCGTTAAAAATCGAATAAATTCCGATCGGCTGTTTTCGCATATCGGCCACAGTTGGCGCAATTTACGCAATTCTATGACGGCGTCTGCCATGCCACGATGAAATGGAATATATCTGTATTCACGTGAAACCATTCCACGACGCATATCTGAATCCACCGGGGATTCTATTAATATTCGTTTTCCATCATATTTTACATGACGCGCAACAATAAAGCGCGGCCCCCATTGAATATCCGACGATAACGAATACCCATCAATATCAAATTCAATTTGCGAACCCAGTTGAAATTCTGCCGTGCCGGTTGGCAAACAGCTGGGGCGATGTGGCGCCATAAAGTCAAATTCTGATAAAAATTCTTTTAATTGTGCACTGGTGTAAAAGTCCTGGAAATTCGGTTCATAGAATGGAGTTCTGAAAACTATTTTAGGTGTTATATCCATGGTGTATCCATTTTATCCAAACAAGTTTAATTGCACACGTGATGCCGGTTCGGCAACGTGCGGGGGTGTTTTTTTATCTGAATCTGGGGGCAATGTGGTGGCGTGCGATTGGGGGTGCATCACTGTATTATCAACCCGCGATTCCAGTGAATTTAAAACTTCTTCGGCGCGTGCAACCACAGATGCCGGCATGCCCGCCATTTTTGCAACCTGGATACCATAAGAGCGATTCGCAACCCCAGAAATTATTTTATGCATAAATATTATTTCATTGTTATGTTCACGAACATCAATGGTCAAACATAAAACGTTATTTAGTTGCCCTGCCCCAGAACCCGCCAGTGCCGTCAATTCATGATAGTGGGTCGCAAACAGTGTTCGTGGTTGCATTTCGTTTAAATATTCCAATACAGCCTGGGCAATGGCCATGCCGTCATATGTCGCGGTACCACGACCAATTTCATCAAATATTATAAATGAACGCCGCGTCGCACGACGCAATATATTGGCCGTTTCACTCATTTCCACCATGAATGTCGATTGACCCGCCGCCAGATTATCTGATGCACCAACACGACTGAACAGTTGATCACACAGCCCAATTGTTGCACGTGTGGCCGGGACAAATGACCCCATGTGCGCCAATACAACTAATAACGCGTTCTGGCGCAGATATGTCGATTTACCCGCCATGTTTGGGCCCGTTAATAATGCGATTGGCCGAACATTTAAATTACAATCATTTTTTACAAAATTATCACCACGATTGCGCAAAACAAATTCTATAACCGGGTGTCGCCCACCAGTGATATCAAATGCATTATCATCTGTTATCACGGGACGTGTCCAAGAATACCTGGTCGCAACCACAGCCAATGAATACCACGCATCCAAATCCGCCAATACATCTGCCGCGGTTAACAAATCGTCTGATGCCGCACGCACATTGGCAATTAAACGTTCTATGATTTCAGATTCTATGGCCGCTGATTTTTCCGCCGCAGACCGAACATCGTTATCCAAATCAATCAGGCGCGCGGTTGTAAAACGCATGTTGCCCGACATCGTCTGGCGATGAATAAACCCAGATTCTGGCGCCATCAGTGCATCTGCACGGGCGGATGGAACCTCTATAAAATATCCCAATATATTATTATATTTTATCTTTAAATTATGAATGCCTGTTGCGGCGGCATATTCCGCCTGGAGTGTGGCAATCGTTTCCCGTGCCCCATGGGCCAATGAACGCATATTGTCCAACGCGGCATCAAACCCAGCACGAATAACATTACCATCACGAAAAAACGTTGGTAATTCATCGGCCAGCGCAGACTTTAATTCCAATGCCAGATTGTCATGCGTGCGAATTTCTGCAAAACGGGCCACAAAATCCGCATCTAGACGCGTGGCCATCATTTTGGCATTCGGCAATTCAATTAAAAAATCTGTAATATGACGCATATCACGTGGTGTCGCGCGCCCAGATAACAAACGCGACAAACTGCGTCCAACGTCCGGCACCGATGCCAGCATCGCCGACACCATCGCCATAACATCAGGATTTAAAACCATGTGCCCAATATGACCCTGGCGACGACGAATTTCATCTGCATCGGCCGATAATGTACGCAAATACGAACGCAACTTGCGCGCCCCAGCCGCGGTCTTGGTATTATCCAGCACATCAATTAAACATGTCCCGCCATCGTTTATGGGCGAATCTATTTCCAGACTTTTCCATGTGGCCGAATCTATTAATAATTGATGCCCGGATTTATAAACGTATGGTGCACGAAATGTTATCGCGGCGTCGCGCTGGGTATTAAATAAATATCCGGCCATTAATGCAATTGCACCACGACAGTTCGATTCATGCGAAACCACGCCGGTATCAATCGCACCACCAAATACGCGCGATACAATCGTATCAATATCGCCACGATGATATAACTTTTCATATACCGGCGTTGTTTTATATGCGCCACGCAATTGCATAAATATCTCTTGTTCTGCAACAGATGCAGGATAAATAACTTCTGCCGGGTTAATACGCACCAAATCATCCAATATATCTGGGGTTTGACCAACAAAGAATTCACCCGTTGATATATCACAACCTGCAATATCAAACCGGCCGTCCGACAACGGCACAACCGCAACCAGAAAATTAGAATTTTTTGGCGTTAATAAATTTTCGTCGTTTAATGTTCCCGGGGTTAAAACACGGACGATTTTCCTGTCTATGAATTTATGACCACGAGCCTTGGCCTGGGCCGGGGTTTCCATTTGCTCTACCAATGCGACACGATAACCTGCACGAACCAGGCGGCCAAAATAGTTATCGGCGGCATGCCACGGAATCCCACACATAGGAATATTTTCGCCATCACCATCGGTGCCACGCTGGGTTAATACCAGCCCCAATACAGCGCTGATTGTTTTGGCATCTTCAAAGAATGCTTCGAAAAAATCGCCCAATCTGAACATCAACAACGCATCTGGATTTTCAGCCTTCATATCCACATACTGTTGCATTACCGGGGTTAATTTATTTTTATCCGCCACGATGAATCCATTATGCTTGCGCGTTGGTATTAACTTTTAATGTTTCTATTTTCAATTCTGCTTCTTTTAATAACTGTTCGCAATATGCCTTTAATTTAATACCCTGTTCATATGCGGCGACAGAATCCGCCAATGGCAATTCCCCAGATTCCATTTTTTTAACTAATTCTGTTAATTGCTTATACGCTTCTTCGAATGATAATTTTTTTTCGTCCATTTAAACACCCTATTAT
>JADINC010000051.1 GCA_017694255.1 Candidatus Enterousia avistercoris
AATTTTTACTTTTCATTTTTTATTTTTTTTATCACGCGCCAGTCGGCGTGATTTTTCATATGCTCTTCGTACGTACGCGCGAACCGATGACCGCCGCGCCCATCAGCAACAAAATACAGATAATTTGTATCCGCCGGCTGCAACACCGCATAAATTGCATCCATTCCAACATTTGCAATTGGCGCCGGTGGCAAACCATAGTTTCTGTATGTATTGTACGGACTATTTACTTTCAAATGATTCCGCAACAGTGCCCGCCCACGCATATCGCCCAATCCATTTGTTAATGCGTATACAACGGTTGGATCTGCCTGTAATCGCATGCCATCGCGCAACCGGTTCAGATAAACACTGGCCACTATTGGCATTTCATCAGCCTGTGGTGTTTCTTTCTGCACAATCGACGCCAGTGTTATAACATCATTCCACGTTTTCAGTGGTTTTGGTGCGATGCGCCCTGCCCTTGTCCAGTTTTGTTTTACATCTTCCATCTTTTTGCGCATTAAATCCAAAAATGCCAATCGTGATGTTCCACGTGCCACCCTGTATGTATCTGGGAACAAATCGCCATCATGCAAATTGCATACGGGCAAATCAGTCCCCGCCCCACATTCAACATCCCCCGTCAGCGTTGGCGTATCCATTAATAATTGTTTTATTTGTTTAACTGTCAAACCTTCGGGAATAACAACAGTTGTTGCGGCCACATCACCATGCGCCAGCATATCTGCAATACGCCAAACACTGGTCCCACGCGGTATATCATATTGCCCCGACTGCACGGCCCCGCCATGGCCCCGCACCGCCAATTTAAACATTGCGACCGAATCGATTACCCCGCGCGATTCCAGATTTTCTGCGATTTCCGACACACTGGCCCCACGTGCGACATTAAACGTAATATCAGATTCCGCAACCGACCGCACCCCAAACACATATACCAGCGCAATCACCACGGCAATCACGACCGCGCAAATAATATTCACATATTTATTGCCAGAAATAAATTTTCGCTTTTTCATATTAAAACTACTTTTCTTCATCCTTGCCAAAACCGATAACATTTTTCACAGGTTCAATAATAGTGTCTTTGGCACTGTCCAGTGTACGAATTAACGCGCGCCGAATTTTTCCAGAAATTGTCATTGGCAAACTGTCAACGAATTCGATAACACGCGGATATTTATATGCCGCCGTACGTGCCCGCACATGATCTTGCAATTGCCGCACCAGAACATCTGTGCCCTGGAAATATTTATTCAGAACAATTGTTGCCTTGACCGCCATTCCACGGGACGGATCTGGGATTCCTGTAACCGCCACTTCACGCACAGCAGGATGTTCCAGTAAAACACTTTCTACCTCGAACGGGCTGACACGATATCCCGATGTTTTAATTAAATCATCATTACGCCCAACGAACCAATAAAATCCATCGTTATCGCGATATGCCACATCCCCCGTATGATAAATTTCATCACGGAATGCCTTGGCTGTTAATTTCTCGTTTTTATGATATCCCTGGAACAGCCCAACCGGCCGACCATTTTCCAAAGAAACACAAATTTCACCAACTGTTCCTGCGGGTACTGGCCGTCCTCCTTCGTCCAACAGCATAACATTCCACCCCGCTGCCGGCATACCCATGCTGCCGGGTTTCGGTTCAATCCACTGATTTGTGAACAGCATTACACATGTTTCTGTTTGACCAAAACCTTCGTGCAGTTTTATACCTGTGGCCTTTTGGAAACGTTCATAAACTTCTGGATTCAGTGCTTCGCCGGCAACATCTGCCTTGACCAATGCAGACAAATCGTATTTGCTAAAATCCGCATGTATTAACATTTTATACACAGTTGGCGGTGCACAGAATGATGTAATATGGTTATCCGCCATTGCATGCAATAAATCATGCGCGGTCGCAATACCGGCAAAGTCATACACAAACACTGTCGCGCCGGCCAGCCACTGGCCATACATTTTACCCCACGAACATTTCGCCCATCCCGATTCGGATAAAGTAAAATGAATATCGCCGTCATGTAAACGCTGCCAGAACAATGCAGTATTTATATGCCCCAACGGATACACAAAATTATGCGCAACCATTTTCGGCATATCTGTTGTGCCACTGGTAAAATATATAACCATCGTATCAGTATTTTCATTTGGCACGCGTTCCAGTGTATCCGGCATTTTATCCAGCGCATCAGCCACATCAGTATTATAAATCAATTGAACATTTTTATCCCCAATTGCATTTTTAATTTCATCTATGATATGCCCATCATCAAACGCAATAATCATTTTAGTATCAGCCTGGGCAATACGATATTCAATATCTTCGGCCTTTAATTGATTTGTCGATGGAATTGGTATCACGCCCAGCTTATGCATAGCCAACATCAAAATCCAATATTCCCAGCGTCGCCGCATAAACAGCAACACCGTATCACCCCGCCCCAGCCCACGCGATGCCAAAAAGTTTGCCGCTGCATTTGACATACGCGACAAATCCTGGAAAGTAAATTTCTTTTTTATCCCCGAATCGTCGGTCCACAACAGCGCCAGTTTATCTGGTTCTTGGCGTGCCAAGACATCAATCACATCATATGCAAAATTAAAATTATCTGGCACAATTGGCGCGCCATTTTGGATATAGTCTTCATAGTTGTCAAATTCTGTTTTCTTTAAAAAATTACGTGCGAACATACTTTATAATCCTTTTGTAAACTTGACCTTCAAAAGTATTGCAAATAAAATCCCCATAGTGAAATAAAAAATGCATAATAAAAGTATTGATTTTTTAATAAAACAATTGCATAATCCGGCTGTTTTAACAGTTTTCGGAGTGTAGCTCAGCCTGGTAGAGCGCTACGTTCGGGACGTAGAGGTCGCTGGTTCGAACCCAGTCACTCCGACCAATAAAACAAAAACCTCCCAACGGGTGGTTTTTGTTTTATTGCGTGGGGTTGATGGGCGATACTACGCATTGTGAAACAATGCCGGTTCGACAAGCAGTAGATTTGACCAGCATCGCGCAGTCAAATCGTTACGATTGCCCCGCAGGCATTTTATATGCCGAGGGACCCCAGAAACGAAGACCACAAAACAAAAACCACCCAACGGGTGTTTTTTTTATGTTCAAAGTACAAAGTTCAAAGTGCAAATAAGGAAAAAAACTGTCATCCCGGTGCCCGGGCCCCAGGATGACACACTTTTCTTTTTCTAAAAACAATTATAAAATAAAAAACTTAAAAACTTGTCACCCCGTGGCTTGACCACGGGGCCCAGGTAATAAATCTTGTCGCGAATGCGACACATCATCTACACTCTAAACTCTAAACTCTTAACTTTTACTTCCAATTATCCGGTATCTGGTCATAGTCCGACAACTTGGTCGCCCCCGAATAAGTATTCATATCACCACTAATATCCGGCCAAATTTCATACAGATACTGCCCATTTATCTGTGCCGATGGCCCGGTCAAGGCCGAACAGCTGGCAAATGTACTGTTAAACATTCCATTTGCCGCCGGTCCCGATATCCCCGCAAACAAACCGTCCGGTATACTTTTTAACCCCGGATTCCAATTAAACGTCCCATTAAACATATTTTCTGCGGGCGCGCCCGATATCCCCGCGAACAAATCTGCCGGAATAGAACGCACACCTGCATCATTAAACGTGCGCTCAAACATACCACTCTTTGGTGCGCCAGATACACCTGCGAACAACCCCGCTGGGATATCACCCCCCAAACCACTGCACTGCTCAAACGTATTAGCAAACATATACCCCGCCGGTGCGCCCGATATCCCCGCAAATAAATTTTCTGGTATCGGTCCAGTTAACTTTCGATTACCTGCAAATGTATAACGAAATATTTGGCTATCTGGCGCCCCACGGACCCCCGCGAACAATTCGCCCGGGATTTTACCAGACACCCCCATATACGCGAACGTTTCCGCAAACGAAGATTCATCCGGTGCGCCCGATATACCCGCAAATAATTCACCCGGTATAGAACCTGTTATATTACTGCAATTACGGAATGTTGCAAAGAACAACGCTTCACGTGGTGGCCCTGAAATCCCCTGGAACAGCCCAGCAGGAATTTCCCCGGTCAACCCAGCACATCCACGAAATGTTTGATTGAATTGCGCATGGCGTGTATCGCTGACTATGCGCGAAAACAGCGTTTCCGGGATTTCGCCCGTCAATCCACTGCAATTATAAAAAGTCATCTCGAAAACACCCTGTTCCATTGGTCCGGTTATCCCCGCAAATAAATCCGGCGGTATTTCACCCGTTAAATTTGGGCAATCTTTAAATAAACCCGCAAACATATACCAGACTGCTGCGCCATGAATTCCGTCAAACAAATATGGCGGTATTTCACCAGTCATATTGGTCGCACCATTAAACAAATCGCGAAACGAAGGATTTGCCCCATCGGCCAGTGTAGGAAATATCTTACCCAGATTCCCAGAAATTTGCGCAATAGACGTCTTTGGAGAAAAAGATAATGCCCGAACTCCTACCCCATAATCCGTGGCCGTTCCTGTTATACGAATGGTATTTGCACGCTGGGGATTTCCAAAGGTATGCGAATACGTGACATCTCCAACCGCCTTGTCTACAATAGATTCACGTTCGCCATCACCCCAGTCAATCGCAAAATTCCCCGCCGCGTTTATCATTATATCAAACTTTGCCGTCCCCGGAACCGTGGTTATATAAAACCCGGGACCGCGAATCAGGCCATCAATCGCCTTGTTCGTCGCAATCGTATCCGCCGCCAATTTAGTTGCGTATTCACCCGTGCCATAACTTGTGGTTTTGCCACCATTCAGATATTCGTTCGCAATGTCCACCACGGTCAGCAGGTATTCCATATTTGCCGCAACCTTTGGATTTTTTAATTCCGGGTTATACGGTAATTCAATCCCCCAGCGCCAACGCAAAACATTATGAATGTACTCTACGTTTACCATTTCTGCCGAATGCGCAACTGGCAACAGC
>JADINC010000052.1 GCA_017694255.1 Candidatus Enterousia avistercoris
ATATCACAGAACGCGGCAAAATCGTCCCATCACGCATCAGTGGCGTTTCCCAGAAAGATCAACGTCAACTGGCAACCGCAATCAAACGCGCACGCCATTTGGGTTTAATGCCATTTGTACGCAACAATTTGGGCTAAATAAAAAAAACATCTGGGATTTATCCCTAACTTTTAACCAAAGGACAGATAAAATGAAAGTTATTTTAACAGAAAAAATTACAAAGCTGGGCAATATTGGCGATACAGTCGAAGTAAAAACAGGCTTCGCGCGCAACTATCTGTTGCCAAACGGCAAAGCAATGCGCTGGACCCGCGAAAACGTCGCATTATTCGAAGCACAAAAGGCTGAATTACAGGCCCGCCAAGATGCCGCACGTAAAACCGCTGAATCAAATGTTGATGCAATCAAAAATGCAAAACTGCACATGATTCGCCAGGCGGGCGATACAGGTCAATTGTATGGTTCTGTATCAACACGCGACATCGCACGCATGTTAAAAGAATTAACTGGCATTAACGTCGAATCCGCCCAAGTTATGCTGGGGTCACCAATCAAATCAATTGGTGCATTTGATACAAAAATTGCATTGCATCCTGATGTAATTGTCCCGGTCAAGGTTTATGTTGCCCAAACCCAGGACGAAATTGACGCATTGGTTGCTGGCAAAGAATTGACATTTGATACAAAAAAATCTTCGGCAGAATCAGAATCTGAAAAAACCGAAGAAACCGTATCAGATACTGCGGCGGAATCTGCAAATGACGCAGAATAATAAAATTATTATTCATAAAAACCGCGCATATGCGCGGTTTTTATTTTTACATTTTTTCGACGTAATCTACATCAATTTCTGTTTTAAACAAACCAGAATCAACTTCGCCATACAACTTTACAGTATCGGACGGCGAAACAGTCTGGCCACGCCAATCTTTGCGATCAATTTCAACAGTTATAGAACCAGTTGAATCTTCGAACAAATAATCTTCATCACCCATACGTTGGACAATATTACCCTGGACTATTACAGGCGTATCGTCGCGCATTTCTTTAACCTGGCTGACGGTTACAACATTTTCTGCCCCACCGACAAAACCGCCCATTGGCGATGTTGGCTGTGGCTTATTTGGTTGAAAATCTGCGTGTGCTGCACCTGCAACAACTGCACATACCATGGCCATAACGGAAATTTTTTTCATATACAACCCCTTTTGTTCGTTTGCCTATATATAATATCACATTTATTTATAAAAATGTCTAGGATTTTATTACAAAAAAATCCCGCGCCCACCGGCACGGGATAACATTTTTACATTTGAATATCTTCACACACTGGATCAGAAACTTTTGTCGTGCAACTTGTATTTCTACTATTATGGAACCAGCTAGAACTACCAGTTGTTTTACAATCTTGCGTTGTTGTCGTTGTACAAATATGACAATTTCTAGTTTCTCGACTAAATATAGCCGTGACCTGACGTGTCGCCCCACCAGATGTAAATGTGCTTCCACCCAAATACCCGTCATTCTTAAACGTAGCCCCCTCTGTTGTCATTACACCGGCACCACCTTTGGTCAAATCTTCCAAAGTCAATCCAGCTCCAACATCATAACTAATAGCATAGGGCGGCGTTAACGGCGTAGAAGGTGTTGTACTACCCACACCACCAGCACCGCCATTTTCTGCGATTTTCTGACACATATATTGTGCTAAATCTGTCGATGCATTTTTAGTTGCCTCGGCAATCTGTTCATTTAATTTTGCATTATAATTATCCTGAGCCTTGCGCAAAGCAGCAATTGCAATTTGCATTTTTACCTGATTTAACAGGTTCGGGAAACGCCCTTCGGTTTGCGCACCGGCTTCACCTGTAATCTGTGATAAATCACGTCCATTTACACAGAATTGAATTTCAGGGTCCTGTTCTATCATTTCAATTGTACGGTTAATTGTCCCCGCGATATTATTCAATTCTGCTTCAATCGACGAAATTATACCATCAGCATTAGCAACACTTTTATTGGTCTCACGTATTTTTGCCAAATATTCTTCAACCCCGATTTCACCCGGTCTCAGAACAACTTCATCACCCTCACTATCTACCGTTGTTTCACCACTGCTACTACCCATTTTAATACTGCCAAATGAAATCATCCCTGTCACACGATAAACATCGCCAACTTTTTGTGACTGCAAAGACCCAGTTCCCATTGTATCATCCGCAGCAAATCTATTACAATCAGTAGTACTGCCGCAAACCTCAGCCATTTTCTGGTCAACAATATTTTGACATTGGTCAATCATCGCGTTATCGATATTCAGATACAGCCCCATCAACATACTATCCAAATCATCCATAGAAAAGTTCGGGTTATCCTGCTTGCAGACAACTAAACTGTCAATCGGACACATATCATGGATATAATCGTAATCCATACCTATGCAATTTTGGAAATTTTCCCCACAACGCGTATCCGCGGTATAACAGTCTTTAACTTCCTGGGTGCACGCATCGACACGCATTGCCGCCAATTTATCTTTCACATAATCCCAAATTTGCGGTTCCATACGTTCACATGGGTCAATTTCAACCTTGCAGAAACTGCGTGCCATATCTGGCCGTGCCAAACAGGCATCCATTGTTGCAACACCCTTGCCGGCAATATCATCACGACAGGCCGTCTGAATACAACTTGAAATATCACCCAAACAAGACTGGCGGAATTTTGATTCAACCTGGCTTTCTGCAACACGAATGGTCGGTGCTGCCTCGCGCAAGAAATTCGGCCACACCATATCACGCACTGCAACACATTGATCCAATACCCCTTCGCAAATTGGGCGCTTGGTATTTAAAATGTCCATTGTTGATTGTGTTATATCATATGTATCAGCTGTTGTTTCATATTTTGTTCCTGCGGTACTGACCGCTTCATTATTCTGCATATTTTCTGTGGCAATTATCGCAACGCAATTTTCCCAATTTTCGCCACACGCATCTTCGGTCTGCATACATTTCCTAAATTCGACCATACACTGCCCCAAGTCGTATTTATTCGCACTTTCAAAACTTTCCTGTAATGCGGTGCGCACTTCCGATTCCGCCGCCGCCAAATCCGCTTCGGCTTCGGCCCGTTGTTTTGTCAAAGAATTTTTATACCCCAAACAGTCAGATAAAATTTGTCGTGAATACAACTGCTGTAAAAACATTAAATCTTCTGCACAAGAATCCGGCACTTGGGCCATACACAATTCATCAGCCGCCTTGAATAAATCACTGCCGACCTTGTCCGCCATACTTTCAATCGCACTTTCTTCTTCTTCATCATCATAAATACTGGTATTAAACATTTCCAGCAAACTAGCCCGCCGTTCTGCCTTTTCTTCTTCTGCTGTTTTTTCGCCTAAATCCAATATATTACCATCTTCGTCATAACGGCGTTCACCCGAAAAAATAATATCCGCATCTGCACCCGCCTTGACCCGTTCTACTTCTTCTGTACGCAAACGATTAGCTTCATTTAATATTTCCTGGATAGACGCCAGTTCTTCGTCATATTTTTTGATATCATCACTGCATGCGCACGCGCCACCACTGGCATTTTCTGTTATACAAAACTGATCCATACAACCAAAATATGCATCATAACATGCCTGATCGTACAATCCGGTTGCCTCTACCTTGGTACGTACCGTTGTTCCCTGTTGTATAGCCGACTGCTTATTAGACCGACTTAGCCCATACGAATCCATCGCCACCGCAGTCAACACAACAACTATTGCCGTACCAAACGCTATTTTATATTTCATGTGCATATCCCCTGTTATGCCAAATAAATATATACGTTCTGATTGGGCCATGCCCAACCAGACGCATTTTACATATTAATATCTTCGCAACTTTCAATTTCCTGACAGAAATCTTCTTGGCCACCTGCGCTGCGACCGGCCAAGAATCCACCTACGCCACCGACAACTGCACCAATCGCAGTACCCCAGCCCGGCGACACCATCGTTCCAGCCGATGCCCCCGCCGCCAATCCGCCAGCCAGCCCCTGGACCCCAGCGGCACCCTTGGATTGTCCACCTGTTTCACACACCTGTTGCATACGGCACACATGGCAATTACGCAACGATGGTTCAAACGATACACTGCGAATATAGCTGTAATTTTTACTGGACTTATCTGGTTCTTCGACCTGGTATGTGTTATAGCAGTTTTGCTCTGCTTCTTCCAAATCTTGTTGACGCGACAGTTCTGCAATTTTATCTTCCAGTTGACGCATCGCACGATTTTCCGCACCAATTTGCGCAATCATTTTTGCACTATTAAACACGCTATCGCCCAGGCTTTTTTGCCCCGCAGGCTTTTGACTGTCTTGACACGCCGCAACCGTTTTATCTTGTTCAAACTGTTCAAAGAATTCATCAACCGCGGCTTCGGTATTGGCACGCACTGTTTCACGCAACTCGGCCAGCCCTTCCTGGTCTTCGGGAATTTCAACCAGCGATGCCGTCAATGTATCCATCGGCAAACATGACATATCTGTTCCGCAAACCGCGCCCAATTGTTCACCGAAATAATTCAAGCATCCTTGTAACATCTGGTAATCCATCTGCAGCAATGCCGCCTGGACAATAATATCAAACTGTGTTTCATTTTTACATGATGGGAACATATCCTGTGGACACATTTCCGCTATTTCGCGCGCACTTTTTCCAACGCATTCCGGCGCGGTAAAATTTTCACCACATCTGTCGCGCAAACACGCGTCAATATCATTTTGACAGAACTGTGTACGCAGATAGCCCAACTTATCGTTAACCACCGCCTGAATACCTGGGATCATTGCTTCACACTCTGTAATAACTGGACAAATTCCTGCTGCCACTTTTACATCTGTTAAACACGCCGAATTTGTTTCAGTCGAGCAGCTGTCTTCCAAGCATAATTGAATTCGCGCCAAACATGTCGCACGCGCATTTCTGTCAGCATACTTTGCAGCTTCGACCAGAATCATTTCTGCTTCATCTTCCCAATCTTCTAACACATATTCACGCACCGCCATACATTGATCCAGAACGTTTTCACATGCATTTGCACGACGTTGCAGTAAATCCGCATCCAAGCAATTTTCAAAGTTCACACCACATCCACCCTTGTCTGCGATACACGCACGATACGCCAACAAGCATTCCCCGCGGTTATACCGGTTTGTCGTATCCAACATAGACAAACGCGCCTGGCGAACTGCGGCCTCGGCCGTGCGCTTATTTTGTTCTGCGATAGTCTTTTGATCTTTTAAATACGTTTCATAAGCCTTGCAATCTTGAACAACCTGGCGCGCATACAGCATTTCTTCCATTTCTGCATCATCGCCACACGCATCTAATCTGTCAGCACAAAAATCCGCCGCCATTGCATACAAATTATCACCAATATCATCATCTGCCCCCAGACCAGCATCACCACTGTCGCTGTTTATCCAGTCTGCAAAACTAATACCAGACGCACGCGAGCTTTTCTTTGCAGCCTCGCTCTCGCCAAAGACCAGTCGTGCCTGGGCACCCATTTGTTCGCGTTCTACCCCTTCGGTATACAGCAAATCCGCCTCTTCTTGGATTTCTTGAATTTCCTGAATTAACGATTTAGATTCATTAATATTCGACGAACATGCACAGCGATACCCTTCGGATTCATCCAGCAAACAGAATTCATCCATACATGCCCGATAAGCTTCACGACAACTTTCACTGCCTGCGACAACCGTCTGCCCCCCAGACCCATCATTACCCTCTGGTGCATTTGTTGTACCAGACCCGCCAGAATTTCCACCACTGGGCGTGGTTGTAGAAACCGTCGGATTAACCGTTTTTGTTGGAACCGTTTGAACCATTTGCGTTGTATTAACCGACATACTGGGCATACGCGCGCCCACCTGGGACGCCCGACTGGTCCCCACGCGTGCATTACCTGACGCCCGGGTTGCCGCATCTGCAACGCCCGGAAACAACATTAATATTGCAAAAAAATAACCTAGTTTCATGGTCCCACCTACATAATATTCACATTCTATTTTATCAAAACACCCCCCCATGTGCAAGCAGATAAAAACATCTTGCATTATACAAATCAAAATAATATTATAAATGCAGTATTTTTAACTTAATCCAGGGGATTATTAATGGCAAAAGACGACGTTATTGTTTTCAGTGGAACGGTTATTGACAAATTACCAAACACAATGTTTCGCGTAAAACTGGAAAACGGTCATGAAATTTTGGCAACAGTATGCGGCAAAATGCGCAAGGCCAGAATCTGGGTCAACGTTGGCGAACGTGTCCGCGTTGAAATGACCCCATACGATCTGGACAAGGGGCGCATAACATTCGTTGAACGCAATCGACCAACCACTGACCAAAATCAAAGTGCAAATTAAAATCCGTCAACCGACGGATTTTTTATATACATATAAATAAATAATCTCTTTTCAAAAAAGCATATTTTTGTTATCATTTTATATATATACACAGGAATGAAACGAATTTTGCTTTTTACGCTATTATGTTGCGTTGGCATTATGCATGCCGACGCTGCAGTTCGTGATTCCGACGCCATATCACGCGGTACTGCTGGCATAAAATCCACCGACACCCCCCAGGTTGTATCACGCACAACAACCACACGAACCACCACGCCCCGCCAATCTGCAAATACCGCATCCACATCACGCACGCGTGGCACATCATCGGTAATCAGTCGCGGCACAACCGCACGTACATCTGTACCATCTAAAACCACAACATCTGGGCGCAGTGGAACAACAACAGTAAACGCATCGCGCATATCCCGTGCGGGAACCACAATACGCCCAGGCGCAAAAACATCCGTGGCACGCGCGGCATCGACCCCGCGCCAATCTGCCATTTCCGCATCATCACGTACGGCGCGTGCTGCACGTGCAACAACGGTTGCGCCGGTATCTGTTACGAACACATTTGGCACAGAATACAATCAATGCCGTGATGCATATTTTACTTGCATGGATCAGTTTTGCGCCACCATGAACGATACATATCGCCGGTGCGTATGTTCTTCGCGCCTGACCGATGTCCAAGATCGCGAACGCGCCCTGGGGCAAACAGCGGATCAATTGGTCGACTTTAAAAACTTGAACATAGACGTCATTCCCAAAACCGCCGAAGAAGTAAATGCCATGCTGAACGCCAGCGAAGGCGAACTGGCGATAAAGGTTGACACGTCAGAGGCAGCACAAAAACTGGCTGGCATCAGCGCGGTTTTATCGTCATCCCAATCCCAGGCCCTGTCAACCCTGGGGACACTGGACATTGCGGGCGACATAAACCAAATTTGGGCGACAACGAACCTGGCGTCTGGTTCAAACATTGCAAACTTAACTGGCGAACCATTATACAACGCGGTGCATTCCCAGTGTGTTGACTTAATCGCGGACAGTTGTCCAACATCATCAACATTGGACATGGTTATTTCTGCATATGGGATGTACATTGAAAACGATTGTTCAACATTAATGAACGCACTGGACGCCCAATTGGTCCAGACCAACAAATCAATTCGCGACACAGAACGCGAAATGCAGGTTGCACGTCTGGAAAATTACAACGCCCACAATTCAACGGCTATCAACGATTGCATTGCCCAAGTTCGCACCGACATAACGGCCGACACGGCATGTGGCGAAGATTATGTACACTGTCTGGATATTACTGGTCGATATTTAAATCGCGATACTGGCGCCCCGATTTACAGCCCTGAATTTTATCAACTGGGCAACATGATATCACTGGATGGCGATGTATTAACCAATCCATCCAACCAATTGGTTATAAACGAATTGAATAACAAACGTATTTATGCTGAACGCGGTCTGGAAACATGCCGTGATATTGCGGACGAAGTATGGGATGAATTCGTCCGCCAGGCTGTTGTCGAAATATACCAGGGCCAGCAAGAAAAAATACGCGACGTAAAAAACGAATGTCTAGAAGTTGTAAACACATGCTATGACGAAGAAAGCGCATCATTAAAAGACTTCAGTAATATCGAAGAGGAAGTTTTAATCGGTTCGCGTCTGGAACTGTCCGAACAAATGTGCGAAGAAAAATTATACGCATGCAGTAATTTATACGGCGACCCCAATGGCGAAGGATTAAGTTTATTAATAATCGCCATGCATGACATAACCGACCAAAAAATTGCCAAAGAATGCCGCACATTATTGGAAACATTTGCCCAAGAAACATGCCGCGTGGCCAGCAACGACACCCTGCATGCATATCCATACGGCTGTCGCGTTTATGCACCCGGCGACCAGATGTATGCGGATAATCCTTATTGTAATCGTTCAAATTCTGGGGAATCCAGTTCTACGGTATCTGTAATGGATACATATCCTGGCTATGTATGTCCCACCAATCGCAAATATTCCGGATGCAGAGAAGGTTATTATTTAGCCACATATAACGAAGAAACGATGAAATGGGACTATAACGGCATCCCAACTCCCGGCAACGCATGTCGCCCATGTCCAAGTCCAAACGAAAACGAATGTAAATGCGCGGGCGGAACAGCTCGTTACGAATGTTCCACAGACATACTGGAAATTTTAAATGCCGATTGCGGCGACGACTATGTCGGCAGTCTGTACCAAAAAATGGTGCGCTATGCGACCCAGGTATGTGTTCGCCCATCTGTTTCCGAAGAAATTACAAACGGCACGACAAG
>JADINC010000053.1 GCA_017694255.1 Candidatus Enterousia avistercoris
CCATATATATTCGTCTACTTTATTGGCTTTATCCATAAAATCATCGCCAACTTCTGTACCGAAAAGTTCTATCATAACCTCATCTGGCGTAAATCTTCGTGCGCCAAGTTGTTTTTCCAGTTGCTTTGCAAAAGATTCGCCCCCGACAAACCGCCGTTTGTCGGCTGACACCGCACGCGTCGCCAAAAAAATTAAAACCGCCGCATTTGCGACGGTTTGAATTTTCTGGTCGGGGCGAAAGGATTCGAACCTTCGACATCTTGCTCCCAAAGCAAGCACTCTACCAGACTGAGCTACACCCCGAAACGCAACGCATTATAACAGTATTTTAAATAAATGCAAATTTTTTATGCACATTTTATACTTGTATGAATTGCGCAAAGTTTTTACAATACAACTATGTTAAAGCACATTGGTATTTTAATCGCGTTATTTGTGATTGCCACGGGGCCAAATTCCGGCCTGGCCGCGACGCGTGCGTCTAATTATGTCAGTGCGAACACATATAACAACCTGTACCCATATATGAACAACACCATGCGAACCCAATTAAACCCAGGCACCAGCCCATCGCAATCCAACGCCCCAATAAATACATTGGTTCGCACACGCGCTGCAACGAACACCGCGACACGTAATGTGGTTGCCCGCACCCCGACAACATCTGCCCCAGGCGCACGTGCGGCGACAACTGGCACATCCGCCCGCACTGGGGGCGTTGCCGCATCATCCACCCGCCGCGTTACCCAGCGTCCTGGCACAACGACGGCCCGTGCGGCAACGGGAACCGCGTCAATGGCGCGTTCTGGGGGCAACGCAACCCAATCGCGTCGCGTTGTTGCCCGCGCGGCAACGGGAACCACTGGCATGTCGGCCCGGGCCCGCACGAACAGAAACGATACAGAATCAACCGTTGTCCGCAATGGAACAGGCGACATAGACAGATATGGTGTCCCTGACAATGCGGTATCATCAACCAGATGCCTGGCTGATTATACAAAATGTATGAATGACTATTGCGAACGCGAAGATACCGAATATAATCGCTGTTATTGCAGTGCAAAACTGGCCCAAATTGACGCCCAATACAAACCAGAAATAGACCGTTTAATCAAAGAAATATTAACAGTAAAAAATAACAATCAGTGGACTGATGCCGAAATGAATGAATATTGGATGGAAATGGTTGGCCAGTACACTGGCGAAAATTCTTGGGAAAACCTAGACGCGGCCCTGGACATAGATTGGTCCACAACGGCCAGCAATGTCCGTGGCCAACAGGCATTTGCCATGGGACATGAATATTGTGTACGTCATCTGGAAAATTGCGCATGGATGCAAAACAACCTGCGCGATGCATATCGTTCTGAAATTTCGCGTGATTGCGCGACATATGAATCATCACTGCGTCGTCTGCAAAACGCCGCAGAAAGCATGTTGGGGACATACGAATGAAGAAAGAATTTATGGGCATAGAATACGGCCGCGGTGCGACCGCAAAATTAGTACTGGGCGGCCCTGCACTGGCGCCAGCAGCGGTACATAAAATGTATCCAGACCACAACTGGACAACTGTTGTTGCCGACAAATACGATGCCGAATTATGGTCAACTGACCGATTCGGTGAAAACTATTTAATCCAAAAAAAGATTGTCGCCGCAACGCCAACCGCACCACATATTATGGTTGGTGGCGATCATTCGGTTAACTTTGGTCATTTTGTCGCATTGGCAGACAGAATGCCTGACGCCGATTTATGTTTAATATACATTGATGCCCATCTGGACATACACACACCCGAATCATCCCGTGCCCAGGCATCTGGCGCACCGCACGGCACAAATGTTCGTGCATTGATGGGGGACGGCGACGCGCGTTGGCTATCGTTACAAATGCGCCGGCCGGCATTACGGCATGAAAACGTTTTTTATCTGGGCACGCGCGCATACGAACCGGCAGAAATAGAATACGTTCGCAATAAAAACATTTACATGCGTTCTGCATCTGAATTACAGACGCCCGACGATTGGGCCCGCGCATCAGATGAAATATTGCGAAAAATTGGGAACCGTCCATACGTTGTATCATTTGATTTTGATGCGATTGACCCCAAAACATTCCGTGATGTATTGGTCCCAGAACCCAATGGCATCTGTTTAGACGCGGCAGAATATTTTACAAAAAAATTTGCCCCAAACGCCCACAGTTTTGAATTTGTAGAATACGCACCATCGGGCGATGGCCCCAGTGCCGAAATTGTAAAGAAATTAATTGATATAACGTTGGAATAAAAAATCCCGCATATGCGGGATTTTTTTATTATTAATACCAGTTTTCTGAATACATCAATACCCGTCCAAACGAAATCGACACTCTTGAACACATTTGCCCACAATTTTTCAAACAACTGGCTTCATCAGAATAATCCTGATAAAAAGCCCAATCTGAAACAGCCGGTGAAATCATACGGCACCAGCAATAATTTCCACCAACGCCCTGTTCTATATCTGTCTGTACAGAAATTCCCGACGCCGCCGTCGTTGAACACGCCCCCAACATTACATATTCCGAATTGTCGCATACTTTTATTGAATCGGGCGAATTAGTCAACCCCGTAAATGACTTACAATTTTGATTTATCAGTGAAGCATTCCCACCAGAATAAGCATTTACGCATTTCGTCACACCATATGACGCAATTCCCGTTCCACCATTAATTGGACACATATTTGTTAACTTAAAAACAACCCCACTTGATTCCGTATATCTACTTGGTTCGGCATATAAATAACATATATTATTTGGTGTTCCATATAAACACGAATACGCATCATTTACAAACGGGCTGCAAGTGTATGGCATCATACAAAGACCATTCATCAATTTCACATATGGGCGTTCAACCGTTACATAACCATCCGGGCATACTTCACGATACATAGTCACCGCCATCACCACCGACGGCATTAAACATAATGAAATCGACACAAATAATTTGTTAAACATGCACACGCCCCTATTTTTAGTCATATTGCCAATTCATTGAATTCAACAATGCGCTTTTCACCGTATAATTATATCCCGATGTGCTTGTCGTCATCATTGCATTAGAACATTGCTTTGCACAGTTCATATGACAACTAGATTCCGCCGATGTTCCACCATATCGTGCTCTGAACACCCATTGTGAAACCCACGGGCTAATCATTCTGCAAAAACAACTGGCATTAGCCCCCTCCGCCATCGTTAATCCCGTTTCCAACGTATCGCCAATTGTTAACCCTGTATTAGATGCGCAAAACCCAACACCCCGCACCGGAACAGACGGTCGTGGCGTACCACTATTTAATTGACAAAGCGCCCGCCAATCGTATGCATTATTTTCGCCCGTCCCAGATGTGCACGTGGAATCCACACCCAACGGGACCGCCACACCAACAGCCATACAATCTGGCAACACTGCGATTATGCCCGCCAGAATCAATCCCATTTTAATCATGCGTTTCATCGAAAAATCCCCCCGCGTTTGCCGAAAAAAACGGTGGTTTGTTTTCGGCATGAAATTTAATTAAATTTTACTGATTTTTCAAAAACATTGCAAGGATATTTTATGCCAAAAATCCAACTAATAAAGGTATTTTAAACGCCCCGCGGTTAATCACGGGGCATCAAGAAACATTACAAATGAAAAACCATCCATTAAAATGGTATATCATCACCAATATCCGCCACAGACATTTCTTCACGTTGTGGCTGGGCTGGCTGTGATACAGGCTGGCCATAATCGCCCCCAGCCGCAGCACCATCCAAACTTTTAGCACCGGCCAAAATGACCATCTGGCCTGCAAATTGGTTCAGAACGACCTCGGTTGTATAAACGTCCAGCCCCTGTTGATTTTGCCATTTACGCGTACGCAGTGAACCTTCGATATACAGTTTTGTTCCCTTTTGCAACATACGTTCTGCGACCTCGGCTAAATTCGGGTTAAATACAACAACCCTGTGCCATTCTGTCTGTTCTTTTTGTTCCCCTGTTTGCCGGTCGCGCCACCGTTCTGATGTAGCCAACGAAAAACTGACCACTTTCTGTCCGCTTTGCATTGTGCGCACTTGGGGGTCTTGCCCAACATTGCCGACCAGAATCACTTTATTTATACTGCCTGCCATCGTTTTCTTCCTTTGTTTTCATGTAATCATAGATAGACATAATTTGAGCAATAAAAACAACAAAAAGCAAGGGGAAAACACCTTTGCCGATTCGTTTTCTATGCGCGGTGTTATATCTTGACTTTTTGACAAAAAAGTTATATAATACGTTCCGTCAAGATTACCAGTGCGCGTTCTGTGCATCATGCTGGCAATTTCCACAAAAGGATTATTTATGCATATTAATGAATTAAAGGCTAAATCGCCCCAGCAATTGCTGAAAATGGCCGAAGACATGGGTATTGAAAATCCCGCCCAGTTAAACGTGCAACAACTGCGTTTCGCGGTTATGCGTGTATTTGCCGCCGATAAAAAGGTTGTATTAATCGGCGATGGCGTTCTGGAACGTATGCAGGATGGGTTCGGTTTTCTGCGCGCCCCCGAAAGCAACTATCTGGCCGGTCCAGACGATTTGTATGTATCACCAACATTGATAAAAAAATATGGTCTGAAAACTGGCGATTATATCGAAGGTCAAATCCAGGCCCCACAAAACGAATCGGAACGTTATTTTGCGCTGGAAACAATTGAACGCGTAAACGGCGGCGATCCTGATAAATTACGCCATCGGGTATCTTTTGATGATATGACCCCACTGTATCCTGACGAAATGCTAAAGATGGAGGTTATTGACGACAAAGACAAAGGTCGCAGCCTGTCCGCCCGCGTAATTGATTTGATTTCCCCCACCGGCAAAGGCCAACGCAGTCTGATTGTCGCCCCACCGCGCACTGGGAAAACTGTGATGTTGCAAAATATCGCACATTCCATCGCGACAAATTACCCAGATGTAAAATTAATCGTATTGTTAATTGATGAACGTCCCGAAGAAGTTACCGACATGCAACGCAGTGTCCGGGGCGAAGTTATTTCGTCAACATTTGATGAACCGGCGGCCCGACATATCCAGGTTGCAGAAATGGTAATTGAAAAAGCAAAACGCCTGGTCGAAGCGGGCCAAGACGTCGTCATATTATTGGATTCCATTACCCGCCTGGGTCGTGCATATAACACAGTTGTCCCATCCAGCGGCAAGGTTTTAACCGGCGGTGTCGACGCATACGCATTACAACGCCCCAAACGTTTCTTTGGTGCGGCCCGTAATATCGAAGGCGGCGGTTCACTGACCATCATTGCAACCGCACTGGTCGATACTGGTTCCAAAATGGACGAAGTCATTTTCGAAGAATTCAAAGGCACCGGAAACAGCGAAATCATATTGGACAGAAAATTGTCCGACAAACGTGTATACCCGGCAATTGACATTACAAAATCTGGTACCCGCAAAGAAGATTTGTTGGTCGGCAAAGATACATTATCAAAAATGTACGTACTGCGTCGTATAATCAACCCAATGGGAACCCTGGAAGCCATGGAATTCCTGTTGGACAAATTACGCCTGACAAAAACGAACGCCGATTTCTTTGCATCAATGAATCAATAAAATCTGTGCGGTTTTACTGTTAATGCGCCCCATATGGGCGCATTTTTATTTCATGGTGAACATTATGATAAAACTATATTTTTTTATTGGAACAATATTGGCGGTTTATTCCGCGTATTTGGTCGGCATACACACAGGCACGCACCAGTGCCAAACAGAAAACGCCAACGCCCATGCAAGCAAAATTAACGACACAATAAAAACAATGGGAATAATAAATGCAAAAACTGTTAATACCGGTGTTGATGATATTCGTCGCATCTTGCGCGAAAAATACACCATTGCCGAATAATGTATGCGCGCCATGCATTCCTATTTATGGGCATAAAACAGACTGGGACACTATCAGTAATGATTTGGCCCGCAATATATATCGCCATAATCTGATGTGCGCCACAACCGCGCATATTCATGAAAAATAAAACGGGGCCATGCCCCGTTTATTATCAGAACCGATATGATCCAGATACCTTGATATTATGCAACTGTATCGCATCATTATATTGATATCTGTAATCAACCCCAACCTGTAAACCATTCGCGGCCAAGAATTCAATACCACCGCCAATATTCGCCCACAGTGGGTCAATATCAATATCATATTTAGTATAATCATGCGCAGGTGCAAATTTATACTTTGCAAAATCTGGCGCACCAAATACATCATATTCAATCCCAATTGATGCATATGGCCGTACCTGGAACCATGCCGATGGATATATGCGTTTTTGCGCTATCAATGAATACCCTGGCGTTAATATGAAATACCCGTCAGATTCCAGATTCATATAGTCTTCGCCATTTACCTGTTCAGTTATATCGAATCCAAAGTTATATCCAACGCGCGCGTACGCATTACCCACGATATACTGATTCAGCCAATCATGCATCAGCCCCCATTCGCTGATTAAACTGAACGCGGTACCATCGCCACCGATAGAATCAACAAATGTCTGATCGCGCGTTAAATCAAACATATGCAAATCCAAGAACGCATTTCCATACGCGCGTGTTTTTTCACCCAGTATTTTCATCAAATACCCGCCCAATCCAACATTTGTATCGGCAACATTTATATCCACCCGTCCATTAACCGGCGTATCTGGCAAATAACTTAAATCCACATTATCAAAGCTATCAGAATCCATATGTGACACACGTGCGGTCAATCCCAATATCAACGTTTCAGAATTCTGCCAATCAAATCCCGCAGACACATTAAAGCGATTTCCATCCACGCGTTTACCATCCGCGACATCCTGGACAAACATACCAAAATCTACATCGAACCATGCTTTGCTGATATTACGATTACGATTCCAAATAAATTCATCAAACATACGATCTTCGAACGAACGGAAATTCGTATGTTCGTTCAGTGCAATACTGCCCGCAACTTGTTCTATTTCACGCGCCTGGAACAGCCGACTAAACCGCGCCAGACTATCACGCTGGCCCGTCATGTTATAGTATTCCATACGGTTATATAATTCGCGGGACATTTCTGCAAATGCCGTATCCTGGAATATTTCTGGGATTAATTCAATCGGTGTATTGTTATAGAATTTTGTATTTGCCAATTGACCCGCGATTAAATTATCCAATGCCCCCGCAGAAACAATTTCGCCATCTGTATGCGGTACCGTTTCCGCCACAATTGGTTTAATTTTATATACTGCAACCGGTCCACCAAACGTTGGGTCAAACACCACAAACAAACTGTCTGCGACACCATCGCCATCCGTATCACGTTCGGTCAAATACACCGGCAGTCCCGTTTTATTATCTGGGTTATATGCATCGCCATCTGTGGGCTTGTTCATTGTATCCATATAATCATAGCACACGGTTCCATCCGCATTACAGAACTGAACATCCAAATTCCGCAGTTTATCAAACCCATCGGCCACATTCAGTCCCCCATCCGCATGCAACAGCCATATTGCTGAATTCGCATCTGCAATATCAAACATGGTCAGATTAATATTCGGAACATTTTCACCAGCACTGCCATTTACCACGCCCGAAACATTTGAAATAAATTGCCCATTTTCAACGGTAATCAATGCCTCGGTCGCACCATCGTCAATTTGTCCCACACGATTACCATCCGTCAACGATATTGTGGTCCAATAATTTCGTTCTTCACGCCCCAGTATTGCGGCCCACAAATCACTGTTGTTATTAAATGTATAATTCCCATTAATATTAACATCACGCACGCCCCAGAAACCAACGCCCCCAGAAACATTACCATTAATATTAACATCAATCCAATCACCACCAACATCCGCATCCGATTTTGCGAATCGCACACTGGCCGAATCAGATACATTAACACCACCTGTTATATTCACACCGGTTGATTTGATAACATATTCATCCGCTACAATATTTATCCCCGTGGTTAAATTCCCATTATATCCCTGGTACAGGGTGGTATTCATCACAAAATTACCCGTTGTGGTTAATCCCTTACCATCCAACGTCAACGCCCCCGTATTTATGGTTGCGCCGTCAAACGCCACCTCCAGATTCAGATACCCTTTCCCCGAATCCAGTGTTAAATCACCCGCGTTTTGTAATTTGGCCAAATTAATCCCATTTGCCGCAAAATCAACGGTCGCACCATCCGCAACAGTCATCGTGCCATTTATCACCGCCTGGTTTTCAAACACGTATTTACCAGTATTCGCCGCGGCATTAAACCCACCTGTCACATGTAACGATTGTCCATTAAACACCGTATTATTTGACACCAGATTTAACGCCCCGCCATTTTCAGTTCCCTGGAACATATTGCCGTCAACCGTAATAACACCATTTTGAACAGTAATTTCTTTATCCGCATCAACAGAAACCACCGCGCCATTATTAACATCCAGCATCGCGATATCAACCGTACTTGAATCCAGCACCAGCGTCCCGCCATTTGCCGTAATCGCCCCCGTTTTAATCAGGCCATTTTCGCCCGTGGTTTCAACAGTCATTGTCCCAGAATTCGTTATTGCCCCCAAATCCGCAGAATCAATAAGCGTCGCCGTAAACGTACCAGTATTATCAATCGTTACATCACCATCGTAGCTAATTATATCGGCACCATTCAATTCCATAACACCACTGTTTTCCACAGTTGCATCAAAGAACTCAATTGCCACATCTGAATTTTTCTGGTTAATGGTAAAATTACCTGCATTTACAATGGAAGCGTCCAATGTCATATAATTATTTTTGGCATTTAAATTATTTTCGAGATTCAACGTTAATGAATTACCATTGGCAATCGAAATTCCACCATAAACGCCCAAAACGCCATCAACACCATTATTCACATTAATCGTCAAATTATTTGTATCCTTGACAATCATACCATTTTTATTTTCGCTGTCATCAAACCACAAACCACCGAAAAGATTGAACTGTTCCGACGCATCAATTTGTGATCCATGAACTATAAACTTTCCTTCTCCCGACGCAATATCTGCTAACTCTTTCACATTAATATCATCTGCAAATATTTCAATTGTGACATCGGGCCCGGCAAAAATCTGTCCGCCGACATTCAAACTGCCCGTGGCAACAAAGTCCGAAGTATTATCAGTTATCGACGCCCCCGAACCAATTTTCAATATATTCCCTGCACCGCCCCCAATATCACCAACAACCGTGATATTTTCCGCATCCAATGTGAACGAATTACCCGTATTTATCGATCCGCCAATTACAACCGGACCATCATTTTTCACAACCATCGTAAACATGTTCGAATCGAACGAAACATCGCCATTCGTGGCCACCGCGTCACTGGTTAAATCACCATCAATTTGCACACCACCATAAATCGTTAAATTATTTACCTGGCTGCCAAAATTCAACGCCCCAGACGCCCCCACAGAAAACACCTGGTCCGTGACTGCGCCGGTGCCACTGGCATCATCGCCAATAACAATTCCGCCATCAATGGCATCAACATCAACCACACCACCATTAATAACAACCGAACCAATTGTTAAATCATTACCTGTTGTATTCGCACCATGAATATCAACATTTCCGCCACTAACCGTTAAATTTGCGATGTCTACACTATGCGAATTAACAACCAGATTTCCCGACTTATTCGTAATAGTTCCTGTCTTGATACTGCCTGACTTGTCTGTTGGCGCCTTGATAGTCAGATTATTTCCCTGGTTTGTCACATCCTCCAAATTAACCGTATTCCCCGTTAACTGCATATTTCCTTTATTTGTCACAGCCCCACTAACAGTCAACGTACCATTCGCGATTAACGCAACGCCATTTTCATTAACATAATTGGGGGCCTCATCAACATCATAATTCGTATTATTCACATCTTTATCTGGCGCCACACCCGTTCCCAGTCCATTTTCAACAACGGCGCCGTTTATTGTAATATCTTTTCCTGCCACAATTGACAAACGATTCCCAGAATTATTAACCGACGCCCCGCTAACCGACCCACTGGCATTTATATACATATTTGCCGCAGTATTATTTTCACTGCCACTGGCACCATTGGAAACAGCAGTCGACGTACCAAAATTCAAATCACCATTTTTAACGGTCAAATAGAATTCATTTAACTTATTCGACACCAGTTGTGTCCAATCCCCCGACGTTAGCGTCCCTGTTGTGAATTTAAACAAATTACCGGTACCCATTGCCGACAAATCAAACCCTTTGTTCAACACAGTACTACCAGTAATATCGACAATCAAATCCCCTGCATTTACAAACGACGCATCCGCCCCGCCATTCACGGTCAACCCATTTGCCGTTATAATCATTTCGCCATCCGGGTTCAGGTTGGTTATTGCCCCACCCACCGTTATATTGGCCGTCTTGCCCGCCAGTTGGGTAATATTCATATTGCCTGCATTAGAAATATCGCCGCCAACATTTAAATTCCCACCCAGGTTTATATCCATTTCACCACCAACAGCGCCGGCCCCAGAACCATCACCCGTCATACCATTTTGCAGTGTTCCATTAACCTTCATTGCATCTGATGCATCTGATGCACCATTGGCGGTTAAACTGACCGTGCCACCGCCACCAGATATCAAATTTCCCTCAACGGTAATCTTATTTGCCTTGACCGATATTTCGTTTTCCGCCCCTGTATCCACATTATCTGCAATTTCGTTTCCAACAGAAATATCAAAATTTCCCTTAACAGAAAGCGCATCAACATCGCTGATGTTCAACGCCCCCGCGGCATTAATCGAACCAAACGAAACACTGTCAATGGGCTGGTCATCTTTATTCTGGATATACAATTTATATCCATCATTAACAGTTAGCGCCCCAACAACACTGATATTACCCGACGAATCAACAGTATAATCCTTGAAAACACCATCATCCGCCACTGTCGGATTTGCATAGAACCAATCTGACCCCGACACAGGTTTATCACCACCAATTTGCATAAAGCCCGGCACATCCAAGCCCGCCGCCCCTGCATCATAGCCGTCTGTGTCCCCCGACGTCGAACCATCATATGGATAATCAATTGCCCATGCACCAAACGGGACCAGGCACAGAACAAAAAAAACTGTCTTTTTCATCATAATTTTCTGTTTCCTTCCGAATAAATTTATGCTTATATTATTGCACAATTCGTCGATTAACACAAGACTGAACTGTACAATAATTAATATTTTTAGGAATATAAGGAGAAAAGTATGTATTCTATTAAAACCGTACATGCCCGTCAAATTATGGACAGCCGTGGCAACCCAACAATTGAATGTGATATAACATTGTCTGGGGGGGCATTTGGTCGCGCGGCGGTACCGTCTGGGGCATCAACGGGATCATTCGAAGCGCTGGAACTGCGCGACGGTGGCACCGCATACATGGGCAAAGGTGTTTTAACAGCTGTCAAGAACGTAAATGAAATCATCGCACCGGCCATTATCGGCATGGATGCGTCTGATCAAACCGCACTGGACGAAAAAATGTTGGCACTGGACGGCACCGCGAACAAAGAAAAACTGGGGGCGAACGCGATACTAGCGGTATCGTTGGCAGTGGCGCACGCAATGGCGGCCCAGAAAAACATTCCATTATATAAATATATTGCCGAAATTTATGGGAACGCAAATCCATGCGTATTACCCCGCCCAATGATGAACATTATAAACGGCGGTGCACACGCAGATAACGGCCTGGACGCCCAAGAATTCATGATTATCCCCAACGGTGCAAAATCCGAACGCGACGCGATACGTATGGGATCTGAAATTTTCCACCACCTGAAATCCATTTTAAAGCGTGGCGGCAATTCCACAAACGTCGGGGACGAAGGTGGCTTTGCGCCAAACTTTCATTCATGCGCCACGGCATTGGATACAATTATTGACGCAATTCGCGATGCCGGATACACCCCTGGCGACGATGTATCAATTGGTTTGGACGTTGCATCGTCTGAATTTTATCGCGATGGCAAATATGAATTCGAAGGCAAATCATTAACATCTGATGAAATGATTGCATTCTATACCGATTTAATTTCAAAATACCCGATTATTTCAATCGAAGACGCGCTGGCCGAAGAAGATTGGGACGGTTGGAAAAAATTAACAGAAACAATCGGCGACAAATGCCAACTGGTTGGCGATGATTTGTTTGTAACGAACCCGTCGCGTCTGGAACGTGGCATTGCGGGTGGCGTTGCGAACGCGATATTAATCAAAGTGAACCAAATCGGCAGTTTGACTGAAACACTGCGCGCAATCAAAATGGCCCAGGACGCAAAATACGGTGTTATTATTTCGCACCGCAGTGGCGAAACCGAAGACACAACCATTGCCGACCTGGCGGTAGCAACAAACGCGGGCCAAATCAAGACAGGTTCAATGTCGCGCACCGATCGCATGGCAAAATATAACCAGTTATTGCGTATCGAAGAAGAACTGGACCAAAACGCAAAATATGGTATATAATCCATATATAAAAACGCGGCGGGGCGTATATGCCCCGCCCACGAATGGTATACAGATATGATTTTCGATTTTAATATCGTATTGACATTTAAATATATTGTGGCAATTGCGATTACGCTGGCCATAATTTTGTCCCCGGCATGGATTGCGCGCCAAACAGGTCGCGCAAAGAACGATATGATATTGGTCCGCCTGGCAAGTTGGCTGTTTTTATGGACTGGCGTTGGTTGGCTGTGGGCACTGTTTTGGTCGGCAAAAAAATAACACATGCACTGTGATATTACATTCGCAGAATAAAAATATCCCCGTAATTACGGGGATTTTTTATAACCTACATGAACATCGTCAGCATATATTGCCTAAACGGTTTATATGTTGAAGACGTATCAATCATATAAGTTCTACAAGCTTCGCCACATCCCTGTCTACAAGATGATGCACTGGAATAATTTCTACTGGTATAAACCCATTCCGAAACGAAAGGAGAAAGTGTCCGACACCAACAATACTTTCCATTAACATCATAATCCAACATAATTTCTCTTGTTCCAACCGCCGATGCTGTCGTTGAAGAACAAATACCAACAGTTCTAACCTCTACATTATCACCACAACTTAATATAGAATCTGTTCCATATCGCCCCGCAGATTCTACTTCTGTACACCTGGCGGTTTTTGGTAAATTTACACATCGCGTAGCTCCATAAGCTGCTATCCCCGTTCCCCCAGATTGTGGACATACATCTGCAACATTCGAAATAGAAAAAACACTGCCATCAGATTCCGTATATGTTTGATTTGGTGCCAAATACAACCAACATACATTACCTGGGACATTAACTAAACAACTTTCTGCTGCATAAGATAGACAATTATATGGCGGCCGACAACTATTATACATATATTTCATAAAATTTTCAGGAACCGCCGTAGTATAACCATCTGGACACCTATAATAATCTGGATATAAATTAACCGCTGCATTAGCAACTATTGGCATTAATATTATCAATAAAGACACTAATTTTTTCATATAAAAATCCCATTATTTTTTAGTAAGCAACAAAATTCATAAGTCCATCAAACATATCCCCCCGGAATGATTTATCACTCGTCAAAAAATCAGCACAATTTTTTGCACAATTCGCGAAACAAGACGTCTCATCGGCAAAACCTATCGGGGCCTGCACCCATTTTGATACCCATGGATTATACATCCTGCACCAACACCATGTATCACTACCATAATGATGTGTCAAAGAATCCAATGCTGTTGAACTCTCGTCCGAAGCACACATTCCAATACCATCAACTACTACTGTTGCTGTAACATTTTGCGCATTTGCAGGAAATCTGCACTCAACTTCAAAATCTGTAATACTTTCATCATTTATACTAATTACACACGTTGAATTTGAATTCAACGGCACTGCCATCGAAGCTGATGTTGCATATGTAATATTTGGCGCCACAGCCCCAACCAGCAATCCCCAAAATACCGCATTTTTTTTCATTTATCCCCCCATTTATGCCGAATCTAAACGGTGGTTTTTTTTCGGCATGATTTTTATTAAATTTTATTGAAAATCCAAAACCTTTGCAAGGGATTTTTTACTGCATTTTTCTTTTATTGTCGCCTGCCCGTGCCCTGTTTCTTTATAAAAAAATTCCTGGGCCAAATTTCATCCGCCCCAGGACCCATATACAAACCAACATAATAAATTAATTACCGTCCGATATTCTGTTCATCATGGACATCAACACCACGTGCCATAAACTCTGCGCGCAAATTTACTGCCACTGCGGCCTTTTTCAACCCCACCACATGAGCTTGCTTCTGTATCGTCGCAATCCCCTTGTCAAACTTATTCATATTTTCAGTCATATTCAATGCCTCTTTAAAAACATCTCTCTGACAACAAGAACATATACTAATAATTCTTTTTTGTCAAGTATTATTCTGAACAACCGTACATTCCACAAACCCCACTGCCAGACGGCACAGTATATTCTTCGACAACTGCGACTGGCACCTGGCGACCTGGCTCTGTATAGTGCACTTCTTTGACAACACGAACCCGGCGATTTTCGGCATTTGGTACCTGGTCACCCGTTTGCACTGCCAAATCTTCTTCACCTGCAGAAACAACCACAATCTGGCTGGCCGGAATACCATATTTCACCAACATTTTCTGTACGGCTTCGGCACGACGCCCACCCAATGCATAGTTATAATCTTTACTTCCCATTGTATCGGTATGTCCGACCACAGAAACCTTGATATTTTTATTTTCTTGCGTTGCTGTTGCCAATTGACGAATTAAATCTTCGTATTCTGGTTTAACCGTGGCCTTATCAAAATCGAATCGAATTTCCAAGATCTCTTCCATAACATGTTGTTTTGGTTCCAATGGAATTTGTTGAACTTTGATTATTGTTTTTTCATCGTCTTTAACATTTTGATTGGCCTGAATCTGGTCCAGCCGTGCATTAATAGCTGCCAATTCGGCACGCATTGCCATCATCATATTAATAAATTCTTCACGCGTAACCAATTCATCAGAAATCATAGGAATTGGTTCTGGCTGGGCCACGGCAACTGATTCAGACGCCACAACTGGTTCCGTCACAGTTTCTGTGCCCGTTGTTTCAGCCACATCAACCGGCCCTGAAACCGTTGTTTCGGTTGATTCAGTCTGGACCACAACCGGCGTTGGATTCTGGACACAGTTCACATCACCTTCGCGCAGGCAACGCACACTGCTGTCATTATTACTGTTGCTGACGTTTTTGGTTTTATCCCCGCCATATATATTTTGATTAAACACCATTGGCTGAACCGGCACTGGGTTAATCAAATGTTCTGGGACATTAACGTTATTAACAATTATCACACCTTCACGTGCACGCGCCGCCCCATTCATCGCCGCCATATTGCGCGTATCTGGATAATACGTCGGCACATTATCACGTTCAACCGCAACCACCGGTTCACCCGTGGACGTGATTGTCGTTTTTACCGTTTCTGTTGTTTGTGT
>JADINC010000054.1 GCA_017694255.1 Candidatus Enterousia avistercoris
TCTGGACGAATGTCTGCCAGGTTTGGATGCCCCAATGCACCGACAAATGTTAACTTTTTAATTCCACGACGTCGAAATTCACGTACCGCCGGCCATCCGCCCCCAGGACGGACCGCAATATCAGGCTGCAAGCGCGGATCATAAAAATTTTTTAGACCAACAACATAGACATCCCAACCCGCACGGCGCAATGCGTCGCGGGTGAAAAATGGCAAATCCAGTGCACCAGCAATCAGTGCAATTTTTTTATCTGATTTTTTATTCATGTTTTAAATGGTACGAATAAATCAGGCTGGAATCAAGTCGCAATTTATGTTATCATTTTATTGTTATATAAAATATTGGATGGAATAGTATGAAAAATATATCATATCTGTGTCTGGGTATCGCATTGTTGACTATGCCGGCAATGGCACAATACAGTGATGCGCAATTTCGTGATGAAGTTGTCGAAGGGTTGGATTTAATATCTGTGCGCGAAAATATTGATGTGCCGGATGCGGCCCCAGGTGAATTGGGACGCGACGTGTATCAGACAATCGGAACGGCAGAAAATGATAATATGCAGTTGTTTATTCCAACTTCTATGTATATGCGCATGGGGGCGGGTTATAACCTGGGGTTTGCAACGGACTATGCACATGTGGGTGATGCAGAATATGAAAGCAAGAACAGCTGGACAACACAAATCGGGCTGGGGTGGAATCTGTCGTCGTATGTGCGTACAGAACTGGATTTCCAAGAATCTACATTTAATTTTTCTGATATAGATGATGCCCAGGCGACGTACCAGACACTGGGTGGAATGTTATATTTCGATTTTGCGCGGCGCTATGTTTTGTCGGGCGATATAACATATCGGCGACATTTTGTGCCTTTTATGGGAATCGGGGCCGCAGCAGGTGTTTATAAATTTGATGGCGCCGGTGGGGCCGACGGATTTGTTATTGCAGCACCGCGGGCAACAGTTGGGTTTAATATAATGCTGAATGATTTGATTGGAATTGATATTATGTATCAATATCAAATGATGATTGGAAACGGATTTGGTTGGAATGTACGTGCGGGTGGTGTTGATAATATCAGCAATATAATGGCATCGTTCCGGGTGAATTTCTAGGGTGGGGATAAAAAATGAAAGTAAGATATTTGTTTGCGTTATTTATGTTTGTGCCAATGGTGGCAAATGCAGATATGCCGTATCGGGTGGAACAGATTGAAATGCCGGATATGGTTGCGGATTCAGATGGCGATTTACACAGGTTCTATGTCGGTGGGGCATATAATTTTTCTATGTGGTCATCGGGGGCCGATGATACAGTTCATGTCGATGGGGAAAATACTTCGTCGTTTGATGTTGTGGCGGGTGTTCGGGCCACTGATATTTTCCGTATAGAGGCAAATTATATCAGAACATCAGCAAAATGGGATGCGTTTGATTTGACTGGCGATACAGCGATGCTGAATTTTATATTGGATGCACGTATTGATGCGATGTATCGTTTGTTCTATAACCAGCATTTGGTGCCGTATGTCGGTGTTGGGGGTGGTGTGTCGTGGAATTCGGTGGATGGCACAGGTATTAATCATGATGTCAGCCCAGTTGTTGCCGCAATGGCCGGATTTGGGGTTGAATTAGGTGAATGGTTCACGCTGGATTTCGGGTATAAATATATGTATATGTTTTCGCCCCAGTTTGAATATATTGCAGATTTTGCGCCAACGGCACACCAGTTTCGTGTTGGGGCACGCGTGCATTTTTAAAAAGTGAAAAAATGAATACTTGTCCATTATTTGGAATATGCGGTGGATGTAAGTATGATTTTACTTCGTCGGATTATCGTGCAAATAAATTGGCAGAATTAAAAGATCTGCCGATAACTGGGGGGGCGGTATGGATTGATGCTGGGACGCGTCGACGCGCTGATTTTGCGTTTGCAGATGGTCTGTTTGGGTTCTATCAACATCGATCAAAGAATATTGTGGCTGTACGCCAGTGTCCGTTGTGCTGTGCGGCGATAAATAATGTTTTGCCCGCGGTTGCGAATTTGCCATGGAATGGGGCAGGGGCGGTATTGATAACGGCGTGCGATAATGGAATTGATGTTGCGGTGTCGTCGGCGGTTCCTTATTTTAGTTCTGAATTTAAAAATGCGGCAGAAAAATTGGATGTTTTGCGTATAACGTGGAATGGGCGCACGGTTATGCAACGTGCGGTTCCAGTGGTCAGTTTTGGGCAATATTCTGTTGATTATATACCAAATGCGTTTCTACAGCCGACGGTTGTTGGTGCGGATATATTGCGTAATATGGTCATAGACGCGGTTAATGGGGCGCAACACGTTGCTGATTTGTTTTGTGGGTTGGGAAATTTTACATTTGCAACAGGTGCCGATGGATTTGATGTTGTTGGAATTGGGGTTAAGCGGGATTTATTTAAAAATCCTGTGACTGTTGGCATGTTGAATGGTTATGATTGCGTTATTATGGATCCGCCACGTGCCGGTGCAATGGAACAGTGTAAAAACTTGGCAAAATCAGGCGTTGGGCGGATTATATACGTTTCTTGTAATCCGATAACATGGCGGCGTGATTGTGCAATATTGACGCGCGGTGGATATGAATTAAAATCATTAATACCGGTGGATCAATTTACCGGCAGTGCGCATTGGGAACTGTTTTCCATATTCGAAAGATAAAAAAACGCCCCATTTTGGGGCGTTTTTATGCCGGACATTTGGTATTAGAAAATTCGACCGTGACCTTGCGACAAGATTTATTATATTGTGAACCCGTTTGTGGGCATTGGGTAGAACCCTGGCCACTGGATTTTATATTCGAACTGGTGAATCCGGCACTGGCCAATGCTGTTTTTACCGCATCAGCACGTTTCTGGGACAATGGGATGTTTACCGCATCGCCACCACTGTGATCAGTATGACCAACAACAGTTATGCAGTAATCGGATTTTGTTCCGCCCTGGGCCACGACACCAGAATAAAAATCACGAATTGTTTGTTGGGCCGCCGGAACCAGTGTGGATGAATTTAACGCGAACAAATTGCTGGTCGACAGTTCGATTTTTTCCTGGATCGATCCCTGGGGGATAATATCTGCGATTTTATCGCCCAGTGGTGTGGAATTTGCAATTGGCAGATTAACCGTCGGTGCAGTTGTTTTTTTCGTCTGGCAGAATCCGGCCGCGTTTACTTCGTGTGTGGCGGCGGGACATTCGCAACGCTGGCCATCATCTGTTAATTTCCACCCAACCGTGCAAACACATATACCGGTCGTGGGGTCAACACTGATGTGCGGATCAGATGTGTCGCATTTTGCGTCAACCTGGGCCGGGGTGCAGGTATCGTTGTCACCCGGGACGGTGCCCAGTGTGCATTGGCATTTGCCATCAATTGCCGTTTTATCGCCCGGACATGGTTCGCATGCGTTTGTGTTGCTGTTGTATACGTTTTTAGTATTTGTACATACGCAATTTGGGAATGTGCCCGTGGCATCCGATGGACATTTTGCGTTGGATTCCTGGTCTGGTAATTTTGAAACGTCATCACGCAGTTTTTTCAGCGGTTCGTATTTTGCGTTGATTTCGTCTGATTTTTCTTCTGGGGCATTTCTGTTGATTAGCAAATTCCCCGCAACACTGGCCACGGCACCAACACCTAACAAAGTTGCACCTGTTTTTAATTGTGATGCGGTGTCTGATTTTTGTTCGGCCCATTCGGCGGCATCTGCACTGTCCGAATCGGTCAGCGCGCGGTACAGCGATGTGTATGCACCATCTGTTTTGCCCAAAGATACATCGTCATACAAACCGGTTGTGGCACTGTCAATGATAACTTCTGATTCTATGCCGGCGCGCAGACCCAATGCTTCTTTGCGAATCTTTAAATCTGCGGCTAGTTCCATAAATTCGGTATACAATGGACTTAATTCTGATGCACCCGGCAGTGCGATTTCTGTTTCACCGCCCTGGATGTTGCGACCCTGGCCGAAATCACAGCGGAATGTGGCAATATATGCGGCCATGTCGCGTTCTGCTTCTTCGTCAGCACGTTTTTCGGCAATGGCCGATGCCGTTTGCATGCCACCAATACCCATCGCGCCAATGGATGCACCGCCCAGCAATTTATTTGCTGTGGATTGTTCTTTTTCGCGCA
>JADINC010000055.1 GCA_017694255.1 Candidatus Enterousia avistercoris
TCTATAAACTGGCCGAACGTCAATTTGCCGCTGGAATCCCGTTTGATATCATCACGGCAAAAAATTATCTGGACCAACAGGGAACGTTGGAATCGGTGGGTGGGGTCGAATATTTAACCCAATTGGCGGGCGCCGGTGCCACGGTTGTAAATGTTGAACAATATGGCCGAATTGTATATGAAAATGCAATGCGGCGCGAATTAATTAACCTGGGGCAATCAATTACCGATGCCGCATTTGTCGAAGATTTGGATAACCCGGTTTCTGCACAAATTGAAACAGCCGAACAAAAACTGTTCGAAATGGCATCCAGTGGCGTTTCTGAACGCGAGGTATCATCAATCGCAACCGCACTGCAAAGCGCATTGAAAGAAGCGGAAATCGCATACAAGGCCGATGGGAAATTATCCGGGCTGACCACTGGACTGACCGCGTTGGATAAATCAATCAGTGGGTTGCACCATTCTGATTTAATTATTATCGCGGGGCGTCCGGCGATGGGTAAAACCACGCTGGCCATGAATATCGCATTTAATGCCGCGAACGCAATTTTGTACGGTCGCGCCAATGAAAAGTACCAAGGCGCGGTCGCATTTTTCAGTCTGGAAATGTCGTCATCCCAGTTGGCGGCGCGCGTACTGTCGTCGCAATCAAAAATACCGGCGTCTGCCATGCGCGAAGGTTCGTTGACAGATGAAGACTTTTTAAAAATGTCCCAATATTCGGCTGCCATTGGCAAAGTGCCACTGTATATCGACGATACGCCGGGAATGTCGGTGCCAATGATTCGCACCCGGGCACGTCGTTTGGCACGCAAGTGTGGTGGAATTGCACTGATTGTTATCGACTATCTGCAATTAATGACATCACCAGGTGGGCGGCGAAACGATAACCGCGTCCAAGAAATATCTGAAATTACACGTGGCTTAAAAATGCTGGCCAAGGAATTGGATGTGCCGGTCATTGCCCTGTCCCAGTTATCGCGCAGCGTGGAATCACGCGATGATAAACGTCCGCAATTGGCCGACCTGCGTGAATCTGGATCAATTGAACAGGACGCCGATATTGTTATGTTTACGTACCGCGAAGAATACTATCTGGAAAATCGCGATCCATCCCAACGCATATCGGGAAATACAAACGATAAAATTATCGAAAGCTATCAAAAGCGTCTGGAACGCGCCCGGGGCAAGGCCGATGTTATCATCGGCAAAAACCGTCATGGTCGCCCAGAAACAGTGCACCTGGCGTTCTTTGGCGATTACAGCCTGTTTGATAATCTGGACGAAATGGACGCCCGCGAAATGAACGAATTTAATTCAACTGCACCCGCGGGAACACCGCAAATCGGCGATGAAGATTTTGAACCAGGACCGGTTGATGTTGATGCTATTCCAGACGATATGCCATTGTGATGTATTTTCTGCTTGCCATATTCTTGGAAATTGACTAATATTTTGTCAAGAATTCCCAAGGAGGTTTGCAATGGCCCAAGAAGAAATAATTTTCCCAAATAATATTCGAAATATTCGTTTGGCAAACGGAATGAAAATGACCGAATTAGCACGCCAGGCTAATTTATCATTGTCTGCGGTGTCCAAAATTGAAAAGGGTGTACGCCGTTTAAATCAAAAACAATTACTGAATATTTGCAATATTCTGGGGTGCAAACTGTCCGATATATTCATCAAAGAATCTGATGACGTTGCCGGACAATGGCAAAATGAAATCAAACGCCGTCTGAATGATAACGAAGACAGCGGATTGAAAATATTCGGCAGTGGACTGCGTAAAATACGCCAACAATCTGGGAAAACCATCGCCCAGGCCGCAAAAGACGCAGGGATGACACTGTCGGTGTACCATAAAATCGAAGTTGGCCAACGCGAAATATATCAAAATGAAATTGAACCATTGGCAAAATCTTTTGCGTACAGCGTTGAAAAAATGTTTGATAAAATCGCAGATATGTATAAATCTGGCGAATTAAACAAACAAATTAACAAGGTCAAAGAACGTGTAAAATCTGTACTGATCCCAGGCAACCCACTGTCGGGATTAGATATGCACAGCAGTCTGTATGGCGCAAAACTGTATGACAGCGCACGTAAAAAATTGGTTCCAGTATTCGGCGTGCCGGCGGGCAAATCTATTGCTTTTAAAAAGTCTGATAAAACGATGATTGTTGCGCCCATGCCACTGGAAGGTCGCAAGGGTATCTATGCCATTATACCAAATTCCAAACGTTTGGGTGGGTTTATCCCAGAAAAATCGTACGTGTTTGCCGATGCGGAAACACCCGCAGTGGTTGGTGATATGGCCGTATGCATTGATACAGATTTTGAAACACTGGGGTCGGCCGATACCGCAAACGCACAAATCGTCAGCGTTCGCCAAGATTCCAAGGGTAAGATATATGGTCAAATCTCATCACCCGAAGAAAAAATTATCGGCAAAACTATGCACAAGGTTGTCATGATTGTAATGGAATAATAATTCATATACAGGAGGGATGACAAATGAATGCCAAGGCCAGCACAACCGCACAGAAATTATTAAACCTGTATCGCCAAGAACACGTTATTTTCGGCGGGTGGGCCGCCGTGAACCAGGTTTTTGTAAATGAATCTACACCAGAAATACTGCGCGAATTACGCGAGTTACCAACGGGTAAAAATCTGGCGAAACATATTGAAAATCTGCGCAGTGGCAAAACCCCAATGGATTCAATTGATCACGAATTATTGCCATATGGTGGCATGATGACCGAAACGGTTGCAACGGTGCCGTTGACTCCCGATGAATGGCGTGAATTAGAATCAGGACTGAATGAATTCACCACAGACCAAGAAGGATTAAATCGTATACAACAATTAAATGTGATCAAAAAATTTGGCGACCAATGGCTGGTGGCAATTCGCGCGGCACTGGGGGCGCGTCCCGATTTAATGGACACGTGGACCATCGTTATGAAAACGTATCGTGCATATTATCTGTGGAAAGTGGCCAACGATATACTGGAACAACCACTGTCTGAACGGGCACGCGCGCAATTACAGGCGGACATGCCAGAATATGAAACATATCTGCCGATGTTTGGTGATGCCGGCACAGAATTATTAGAAAAACTGCGTTCGTTCATAACCACAATGAAACCGGTTGATACAGACGCCGCACCAGATGCACAAACCAAGGCCTAGTCTGGATCGCACGTGCGATAGATTGTATCCATTGTATGCGGGGTTCCAATATAAATCATTGTCCCAGTTGGTGATAAAATAAAGTCCAATTCACGCAAACGTTCCCGTAATGTGGCACGCTTTTGCGCGGTGTTGGATGTATTTGGAACCTCTATATCATCACAGATTATTAAATCTGCACGCATACCTGTGATATTTCCATGAATGCCCTGGCATATGACAGACGGTTCGCGAATACCAATTGGCCGATTTACAGTTATGCGACCACTGGCCCATTCTTTTTTAGTTTGCGGAATTAAGTCTGAACAGCGCGGATGATTTTCCAAAATATGCCGAATGTGTGATACCATGCGCGACGCCAGACTGTTTTCAGCAGATAAAATCAATATTCTGGTTTCTGGTCGCATTAACAAAACACACGCTGCAAATATCCCGACAACAGTCGATTTCCCAGAATGCCGAAACGCCATCAACAAGCCACGATGTGGCGATGATTCCAAAACAGATACTAAAAATTCCATAATCTGCCGGTGATGGGCCGGTGTTGTCAAATTTAATATTGCATTCCATTCGTCCAAAAAATTATAAAATTCCGTAATCATCGCGTGTTTCATTTGGCGCCACATCTGTAATACTGCCGTAATCATTTATCAATTTTGGCAATGCATTTTCTAGAACAGACACCAAATTCCCATACAACCCCATAACCGCGCCCCCACCCAGTTTATCCTGGATAACAGACAGATTATATTCCAAAAACGACATTACATTATTATGCGTGTTTTTCCATTCTGTTAAATCAATATCTATTTCGCGTAAATCTTTGAACGCTTCGACCAAAAAATTAAAATCAGAATTTAAAATTTCTGGATCTATTTTTGCAGTTGGCTGGTAATCAATTACGCGCGACAAAGACACTTGTCGGAATATATCAATCTGGGTTCCGGTCACAGGTGGCGATACAAACACAACAGTACCGCCATCAAAATCATCGTTGGCAACCACAGAATATTGTGATGCGTCAATTATAGTATCGTCAAATGCGACACGAATATCAGCATCTTGGAAAAAAGGAAACGCAAAAACGTACTGGGTGGTTATGCCGTCGCCGGTATAAGTTATTTTATACATTTTATCCCCCCGTATGCTTTTAACCGACCAAATCGTCAAATTTATCCAATAATGTTTGCAGTAAATTTGGGCGCTTTGCCTGGGTTTGTTTTAATTTTTGGCTGTTTGTGCGGCGCCGTTCTTCATATGGGGCCGCGGTTTCGGATTTTAAGCGTTGCAATACCGCGCCAGTTGACATACTGGGCGACGCGCCCGATGCGCCATATTTTGCACGCTGGGCGGCCAAAGCCTTTTTCACCAGGTTTGTTTTTTCACGTTCATCATCTGCCATTTCTGATAAAATTTTTTGGCGTTCATTTTCTGCCGCCTGTTTTGAATCGCGGTAATCCAAGATTGTTTTTACATCTGATACTAATTGTCCCATATTTTCACCCCCATTTTGTTTTATCTAGACCGTGTAATAACCATATGTTGTAATTGACAATATGGTTGATGGTAATTGTTCGCTGCTGGAAATTTTCCACGGCGCATTTATACAATTACGCTGGGTTCCCAACAGATTTACAGACACATCGCCACTGAACCCAGGGGACGCATCGTCATATATTGAATTCGGCAATTTTGCGCGTGAATCATTTATAAATAATGTTTTTGTATTTAATACGCGCGCAGAAATTTTTCTGATTTTTAACATTTTTGCATTGTGGCCCGATGCACGTAATGGCAACGCCGCCGCTGTAAACGAAAATCCGTATGTTCCGGCGTCGTTTAATGCAGTGTCTGAAAATTTTTCCAGATAAAAATTATTCTGGCGCGCAACAACGACGTATGTTTCGCCATCTATGGTGGCAACTGATTTAAATTGACCGTTTGTTTTATATTGTGACCACGCAGAAATCCCCAGGGCTGAATTTTGGTTCAAAATCGCCATTTCGCCACCAGACATAACAACAAACAACTGGTGCGTGGTGCTGTTATACGATAAATCGATGGGGCCACGCATTAAATGTTTCGCGGCCGTGCATAAATCATTTGCGTTATAATTTTCACCCAATTGATCCAGACTAAGTTCCCGGATGTCTGTTTCACCAGCAGATATAAACACTGTCGCGCCTTCGATTTTTTGTGGTGGCAAGTATCGGGATGCGACACTGCCGACAGATGTATGTTGTTTTATATCAACAGTTGATGGGGTTAATGGCTTGCTGGAAATTGCCCATTCGCCCACATTTGTTAAAATTTGCAGATTATCGCTGCTGACCACAGTGCATATTTGTTGGCGCTGTTGCGATAACAATGTTATAAATATGGATTCGTCATCCAAACCAGTACCAACACTAAAATTATTATGTCGACCAACGCACGACATCCAAACGCCACTGGGCCACGATGGAGAACCAGCGAATATTAATCTGTCTTGGTGAAAAGTGATACTGCATGGCCAACCACGACGCGCGCTGAACGCGGATTCAAACCAATCAGATACGGCGGCCGATGGTATTGAATATGGGCCGTTCGTGTACGCATAGACAACCGTTGGACTGACATATTCTGTTATAATCCATTGTCTGTCCATTAATAAAATTATGCTGCCAACATTGTTTTGCGTCCAAAAATCTTTGTTTGTTGTGAATGTTGCGTAGTTGTTGCCTGATGAATTAGACGAAATTGTAATGTTCACCCCGGTTGCGTCATCGAATTTCATGAACGGAATGTTTTCTGTCATATCTGCATCATTGCGTTCAAAATCAAACTGTGTTATTTCAAAATCATCACCAGTCTTCTTTAAGATTTCTGGGCGATAATCTGGGTGAACAAAAATAATTGTCCCGAAACGCTGGGCATATTGCAATTTGTCCAGTGCATAAAAATCCCATGGCGCGGTTAAATCTTTTATCAGCGTGCCGTCATCATAAAT
>JADINC010000001.1 GCA_017694255.1 Candidatus Enterousia avistercoris
GTGCGACGTTTATGAAATAATTCTGTATCTGTTGTATTTATATATTTTGGTCCACTGCCATCCAGACTGCGCCCAGAAAACGCGACAATTTTTCCATTTGCATTAAATATAGGAAACATTAATTTATCACGAAAAAAATCGTACATTCCGTATTCGCCACGTCGGCACAGGCCCGTGGCCAACAAATTGTCTTGTTTTATATTTACAAATTTATTTGCGATAATATTATTTTTAGGTGCATATCCGATACGATATTTTTTTATCATATCGTCATTAAAACCACGTCGCCGCACATATTCCAGCGCATGCGCCCCACTTTCTTCGAACAGTTTTGTTTGATATATTTTTGCCGCATTATCAACTATTTCAAAATAAGATTCTTCGCGTGCCACCTGGTCCGGGGATTTCGGTTTATAATCCGGCATTTTCAATCCCGCCGCGGCGGCCAGTTCTGTAATTGCCGCGCGAAAATCTATATTTTCAGATTTCATTACAAACGATATAATATCACCGTGTTCACCGCACCCAAAACAGTGATAAAAACCCTTGTCTTCGTTTACAGAAAAACTGGGTGTTTTTTCATTATGAAATGGGCAACATCCCCAATAATTTTGACCTTTTTTAACCAATGGCACACGGCGTGATACCACATCCACGATTGACAGACGTGCGCGCAATTCATCTGTAAAATTTCTGTCCAACCCGGCCATTATTTTGTTTTTCTTTTAAATCGCTTTGTTGGTTTTTTATTATTTATTAAATCTGTTGCGGTTTGTAAATCTGGTTGTTCTTCGACGGAAACATTTACACCATTTGATGAAATATATGCACCATATCGACCAGTTGGATAATAATAAATTGTTTTACCAGTTGTGGTATTTTCACCAATTATAATTGGGTCTGGTTTTTTTGTACCACCGGCCAATAATTCACGCGCCACGTCCAGTGTTATTGTTTCAGATGTATATTGTTTTGCCGCCGCATTTTTTTTACCATCCGTCACATACGGTCCAAAACGTCCAATACGAAAAGATATCCCATCGCCCAAATCAACAGGTTCATTTTTTTGTTTTTGTGCATCTGGTTCCGTCTGTGGATTGCCGAAATCCGCCAATTTTTGTGTATAGTCGCATTTTGGATAATTTTCACATCCAATAAACGCGCCAAATTTAGATAACTTTATTCCCAACTTTCCGCCACACTTTGGACATTTATCATTTCCATCCGGAAACATATGTGTATGCATCAAATCATTTATCGTGTTAATAATTTCAGTTGTTTTAATTCCGCGTGCACCATTAATCATTTCTGATGTTGGGTTCCAAAATGCGCGCAACACGTCCAGCTTATCACGTTTTCCATTTGAAACATCGTCCAATGTATCTTCGGTTTTTGCGGTAAAATTAATATCAACCAAATCATCAAAGTATTTTGATAAATATGCAGAAATCACCCATCCACCAGCGGTTGGATGAAAACGATGTTGTTTATCTTGTTCTACATATTTTCTGTCGACAATTGTTGACATAATTGTCGCATATGTTGATGGCCGTCCGATACCCAATTCTTCCAGTTTTTTTACCAATGACGCTTCGGTATAACGTGCGGGCGGTTGCGTAAAATGCTGTTCCGGGACCAATTCAGTAATATCAATTTTATCGCCAACATTTAACGGCGGCAGTTTAGATTCTGCATCTGATTCCGCATCATCTTTATCTTCGGTATATACGCGCATAAAACCATCAAAAGTACGTGTTGTACCGACGGCATGGAATATTGCGATATTATTATCTGTTTCAATATCTGCGGAAACACTGTCAAATTCTGCATTTGTCATTTGGCATGCAATAGTGCGTTTCCATATTAAATTATACAGCTTTTCTTCATCCCCCGACAGCGTTGGCATTTTTCCATCAAAATGTGTTGGACGAATTGCTTCGTGTGCTTCTTGGGCATTTTTAGATTTTGTAATATAAACATTTGGTGATTTTGGTACAAACGTATCACCGTACGTATGTGCAATAAATCCGCGGATTTCATTAACTGCATCTGCGGCCAGGTTTGTTGCATCAGTACGCATATATGTAATTAATCCCGCCTCGTACAATTTTTGTGCCGCAGACATTGTACGACGTGATGAAAAATATAACTTACGTGCTGCTTCTTGTTGTAATGTACTGGTTGTGAATGGTGCCGCGGCCCGACGTGATATTTTCTTTTTATCAATTGATACAACATGTGCATTTATCACAGGATTACCAATTTTTTCCAGGATTTCATGCACATAGCGCTGGTTTTCAATTGTCATTTTTTCAATTTTTTTACCATCAAATCTGGACAGCGCTGCATCAAACACACTTTTATCATCGGCATTACATTTTGCGTCAATTGACCAATATTCTTGTGGTTTAAAAGCCTCTATTTCACGTTCGCGGTCCACAACCAGTTTAACTGCAACTGATTGTACGCGCCCAGCGCTGCGCCCCAGGTTGCGCCGCCACAACAATGGTGATATACCAAACCCAATCAAATAATCCAGTGCGCGCCGGACCAAATATGCATCAACCAGATTCTGGTCAATTTCACGTGGATGCGCAATAGCATCCATCACAGCTTTCTTTGTAATTTCATGAAATGCAACCCGATAAACTTTTTTACCATTTAATGCTTTTTTTGTATTCAATATATCCAGAATGTGCCATGCGATGGCTTCACCTTCGCGGTCCGGGTCGGATGCCAGATATATTGCATCAGCCTTTTTTAATTCATCTGTAATCAGTTTAATTTGTTTTTCTTTACCCGGCATAATTTGCCAGCGCATTTTAAAATCATGTTCGGTATCAACACTGCCGTTTTCAGGAACCAGGTCGCGAACATGTCCCACGGATGCGACAACGCGCCACCCCGCCCCCAGGTATTTTTCAATTGTTTTTGCCTTTGATGGTGATTCGACAATCAGCAGATTCATAATTCTAACTTCCTTTGGCCGACAATTGTTGATCTTTATGGATATATGCGTTCTGGCACAGACCGAAACCAAACATCAGCGACAATAAACTGCTGCCGCCAAATGACATCAGCGGTAATGGCACACCAACCGTCGGCATCAGCCCCAGAACCATAGAAATATTTATAAAATAATAAATGAAAAAGTTCAACATAAAACCAAAACACACCAATTGCCCAAATCTGTTGCGGCATGTTTTCGCACATCTGAACAGGATAATAATAATAAAAGTATACAGCATTAACAAAGAAAACGCGCCAAGAAATCCAAATTCTTCGCCCAACATAGTAAATATAAAATCAGTCTGCTTTTCCGGCAAGAAAGATTGTTGTGATTGTGTACCGGCCATATAACCTTTGCCCAGCATACCACCCGAACCAAATGCAATTTTCGCCTGGTTTATTTGATACCCAGCGCCCTGGGCATCATGGTCGGGATTAATAAAAGTAATAATTCTGTCGCGTTGATAATCATGCAGTCCTCCAAACCAAACCAGGGGCGCCGCCATCAGCCCCAATATTGCCGCAATAATAAACCATTTTTTTTGCGCCCCAACGATATAGAACATTCCAACCGTTATCATCCCCAGTGATAACGCTGTTCCCAAATCAGGCTGTGCAACGATTAATAAAAAAGGCACCAATAACATTGCCGCCGGTATGGCATAATTTTTAATTTGTGATAATTCCACAGAATTCATCCATGCAAAATATCGCGCCAACGCTAAAACCAATGCAATTTTTATCAGTTCAGACGGCTGTACATGAAATATCCCCAGATCCAGCCATCTTTGGGCACCCATCCCGGTATGTCCGACAAATGTAACCAAAACAATCATAATGAATGCCACGGCATAAATTGCATATGCAGATTTCACCCATGTTTTTATATTGGTAAATGCGGCAAAGAAAAAGACACAAAATCCCAACACAATTTTTGTCAGTTGTGATAATGCAAATGGCCGCCATGCACCACCACCCGCAGAATACAGCACAACAATAGAAATTGCCAAAACCAAACACATTGGGATAAACATTGCCCATGAAAACCGGCTGAGTTTTTCTGGGAAACTCATCATACTTGCATTAGAAACGCGTGTTTGTCGTGCCATATTTATTTATCTTTGTTCAGCAATGTTTTCAGTGTTGCCGCCACACTGCGTGCCGCCAGGCCACTGCTACCAGAATGTTCAGTTATAGCGCATACGGCGTATTTTGGTACATCTGTTGGTGCATACCCAACAAACAACCCATGATTTCGCATATTCCATTTTAATTGTTCATTGGTCAATACCCCACTTTCACGTTCTGCGCGTGAAATACTGCGCACCTGGGATGTTCCTGTTTTCCCGGCCATACGCGCACCATTTACATTAATCGCACTGCCAGCGGCGGTCCCGCCAGTGCGCGTTACCTGTTCCAGACCACGCAAAACCGCATTAATATTTTTCTGTTGCAGTCCCAGATTTGCAAAATGTGGTGTGTCTGGGGTTGCAATTAATCGCGGCATAACGGCGCGGTTAGATGTCGTGCGTGCAATCATGGTTGCCAATTGCAGACAGTTTGTTAATATAAATCCCTGGCCGATACCAGAAATAATGGTATCACCATGCACCCATTGATAACCGATTTCGCGTTCTTTCCAATATCTGTCTGGGATAATTCCGGCCATTTCGCGTGATAAAACACCATCCATATATTTCTGGCCCAGCCCCAGTTTCAGCGCCATTTCTTTGATTGCATCAATTCCGATACGCAACGCAATCTGGTAAAAATAAACATCGCATGAATGTTTCAGTGCGCTGGCCAAATCAACCCATCCGTGTCCTTCGTCTTCCCAGCAGTGATACCGCCGGTCGCCGTAATCCCAATGTCCCGGGCAAAATATCTTTTCGTTTGGCGTAATTGCCCCAGATTCCAATGCGGCCAACGCCACAACAATTTTAAATGTTGAACCGGGTGGATATAAACCTTCGACAGTTTTGTTCATAAACGGTTTCATAAAATCATTACGCAACGATTTTATATATTCATCCCCATCATCAGTACTAAACATATTCGGGTCAAAACTGGGGGTTGATACCATGGCTAATATATTACCAGTTCTTATATCCAGTGCCACACCACATCCGGCGCGATGTTGCATCAACGAATCATACAACACACGTTGTGCATCTGCATCAATTGTTGTTTGCAGATTATTTCCAGTAATTGCCGGTCGAAATTGCGATTTATCTTCACCCGTTATACGCCCAACAGCATTTGTAATCATAACTGTTTGACCGGGTATCCCGGCCAGTTCATCATTATACCGCCGTTCCAGTCCCGTTATCCCAGTGGTAAAAAACGGTGCATTTGCAACAGGTTCATTTGGTGCACCAACGTATCCAAATATTTGTGCACCTGCGGGCCCCATTTCATATATGCGGGTGAACCCACTGCGTACATGTAAACCCGGAATATTTTTTGCCTGCAGATTTGCCAGTTGTGTCCAATCAGAATTTTCGCTGATTAAAACAGGTTGAAAAGCCCGTTGTTTTTTTATTTGTGCATATATTCGCTTTATACGTTTTTCGTTCAGTTTTAATTCATCTGCCACAACAGATATAACATAATCAATATCTTTGATTTCTTCGGGAATGATATATATTCTGTATGTTGGTGTATCGCGTGAAATTGTTGCGCCGGATGTTGCCAGTATTTTCCCACGTTCTGGCATATTTATTTGAATACGAAATGAATTATTTTCGCTTTTTTTCGTGTATTCGCGATAGTTAAACAATTGCATTTGCAACATACGCAACACCAGTGCCGATGTCAAAATCGCACCCGCCGTTAAAAACAGCGCAGATCGACGGTCAAAAGTGCGTGCAACTTCTTTATCTATCATCACACACCCGTTTTATCAGTTCTGATATTGGCACATATAACGTAGATATCCATGCAAACAGCCATATTGCCCTCATAGCGTTATTTATATTAAAACCAATCAGCGTTAATATCAATGTTGCTGTGCCAAAAAATACCATAAAAACATTTCTGGCATTATTATCTGCACGCGTTAAATCTATAAAGTTTTGAAACCCGTTTATTGCATAGAACAAACAATATGCCGCGGTCCAATATACCAGCGTATCAAATCTGTAATCGATTAAAAAGCAAAATAAAATCGCAAACGGTGCGAACCACGGTACAGGACGCACAAAAGAGCAATAAAATATTGGAATAATTGCCAAAATCCCAGCCGGATTCCAAAAAGGTACAGCCAGACGCCACAAAACAATGACGGTCAAGAATGGAAATATATCCCGTAAAAATTTAATAACATTGTACTTCATTTTTCATATTTATTTTCGTTATCGAACAGCAATACGATAACACGGGACAATGTATCCGGCTGGCGCACAGAAACATCAGATTCATTTATCATTTCACCAACATAAATTCCATTTGGCACAACCCCGCTGATATTACTGGTTACCAGTTTTACCCCGGCCGATGGTTGAAATTCAGGATCGCTGAAAAATCCCATTGTTGGAACATCAGACCCATTACCATGCAAGAATCCATATACTTCGGACCCTGCAATTCGCACCGCAATATTTGTATCAGAATCTGTCAGCGCCCGCACACGTGAAAAATGTGGTCCTGAATCAATTATTATTCCAACCAATGTTCCATCTACTGCGATTACGACCATTCCTGGTTCAATATCATCATCAGCGCCCTTGGATATAAAAAATGTACTGTGATTAAACGCGGTATTATCGTACATCACATCTGCAACAACACTTTCGCGTGGCAGATTTTGTACCACATCCAGTTCACTGGCCAGTTTTTGATTTTCTGCGATTGCGACATCACATGCGTTTTTATTACGCAATGCATCGTCCAGCGCATGACGTAACCGTATATTTTCATCACGCAGATTTGATAATTCCCGGATATTATCTGCCGCCACCCCAACGGCCCGCAGTGGCCATGTAATAACATCACCAATCCAGTTTGCAACCGGCAACACAACATGTGCCAAACCATTCATCAAACTATAATCAGGCTTTGCAATCATTATATATATAAACAGCACCGGCAGCACCGCGGCCGCGGCTGCCGATTTTATAATAGTACGCAGTTTCGAAGATAATTTAGTCTGGCCCATCGGGCACCAGTTTAATAACTAAAATGCGGATATTCAATAAAAACTTGATTTTTCGTTTAAATATGCCACAATTGCATCCGTATCACAAACCGAAATGGCCTGGCTTTGCCATCAGGTTATAAACAAAAGGAATAAAAAATGCCAAAATTAAAAACAAAATCGTACCTGAAAAAGCGTGCGTCAATGACTGCGACCGGTAAAATCCGTGTTGCCAGAAATGCCCACAAAAAACTGTTGCGTAATAAATCAAAACGCGCAAACAATGCGGGTTCGAAACCACAGTATTTGAATGATAACATGGTGGGACAGGCGAAAATCTTGGCCCCATATGGCTTGAAGTAAAGGGGGCGTATTATGGCAAGGGTAAAACGCGGAACAACCGTAAAACAAAAACATAACAAGATTTTGGCACGTGCCAAGGGGTATCTGGGGCGTCATCATTCAACATATCGTGCGGCGCGTGAAAAAACCGAAAAAGCGGGCCAGTATGCATATCGTGATCGTCGCGTGAAAAAGCGTGAATTTCGCGGTTTGTGGATTGTCCGTATTAATGCAGCGGCACGCAATAATGGTATGACATACAGCCAATTTATGAATGGCCTGAAAAAGGCTGGCGTCGCCCTGGACCGCAAGGTTTTGGCCGAAATGGCATATGCGGGTGATGCAAACTTTGCAAAATTGGTTGAAACTGCAAAACGATTTACTGCCACTGATGCTAAATAAAGGCCTTGGCGGTTGGTATATTATTTTGTATTATAAAGACCGTCTGGGACGGTCTTTTTTGTTTTAATACGGGGAATTGTTATGCAAGAACAAATAAAAAACACAAAAACACTGGAAGAATTGCAAACGTTATATACCGCAACATTTGGTAAAAACGGTACAATGACGGCAAAATTAAAAAATATGAAAAATCTGGACAATGATGCGCGTGCAAAGTTAAATCGTGAAAATGCGGCGCTGCGTGAATTATTTAAATCGCGCCAGACGGAACTGGAAAACGCGGCAATGCATGCGGCATTGGCGACCCAGCGCTTGGACCCATCTTTAAATCCGATACCTGAAAATCGTGGAACATTGCATCCATTGACACAAACTTTGTCTGATGTGTCATCTATTTTGGAATCATTTGGTTATGAAATGTGGACCGGACCTGAAATTGAAGATGACTGGCATAACTTTACCGCATTAAATACACCGGAATATCATCCTGCCCGCGATATGCAAGATACATTTTTTCTGGAAAATGGCAATGTTATGCGCACCCAGACATCTGCAATCCAGATTCGCAGCATGGAAACGGTTGGCGCACCAATAAAAATGTTTGGAATTGGCGCAACATACCGCAAAGAAATGGATGCAACACACAGTCCAATGTTCCACCAAATCGAAGGATTATATATTGATAAAAATATAACTATGTCTGATTTAATCGCAGATGTTCGTGAATTTTTAAAACGGTTTTTTAATATGGACAATGTTGATTTGCGCATTCGCCCATCATACTTTCCATTTACAGAACCCAGTATTGAAATAGATATGAAATGGCATGGTGACCGGTGGCTGGAAATAATGGGTGCTGGGATGGTGCATCCAAATGTATTGCGTAATTGCAATATAAATCCGGATGAATACCAGGGTTTTGCATTTGGTTTTGGCTGGGACAGATTGGCAATGTTAAAGTATGGATTAAATGATATTCGTAAATTTTATGATGGCGATGTGCGCTGGTTGCAAAAAACAGGATTTTAATAAAACGGGGGATAAAAAATGAAATGGACATATGATTGGTTAACAGACTATTTAAAAACAGATTTATCACCCGATGAAATCGCGGATAAATTGACACGCACCGGACTGGAAGTTGATGATGTTGCTGCACCAATTTCACCAATTGCGGCGCGTATTGTTGAATGCACACCAATGGATGGCAGTGATCACCTGCATATATTAATGGTTGATGACGGTACAAAAAAACTGCGCCAGGTTGTATGCGGTGCGCCAAATGCACGTGTTGGGTTGGTGTCTGCATTGGCGTTGCCTGGGTGTGTGATTGATGGTCATGAAATAAAATCTGGTAAATTGCGCGGTGTTATATCAAATGGAATGATGTGCAGTGCGCGTGAATTGGGTATTGGCGATGACCACAGTGGCATTATTGAACTGGATGAAAATACAGAAATTGGCGCGCCGGTATTAAATACAGAAATTATATTTGACGCCGGTATTACACCAAACCGTCCAGATTATTTATCTGTACGCGGCATTGCGCGTGATTTGGCGGCATGCGGTGTGGGTGAATATATTACGCCACACGATGATACATTGGCGCCGGTTAAATCATCACGCGTGGTGAACATAAAAACAGATAAATGCCCTGTATACCAATTTTGTGAAATTCATGGCATTAAAATTGCACCCAGCAATGATGTTGTAAAATCGCGCTTGGGGGCAATCGGTATTAATCCAAAGAATGCCCCTGTGGACACAACAAACTATATTTGCTATGACATGGGTCAGCCAATGCATTGCTTTGATGCCGATGAAATTCATGGTGATATTACCGTACGCATGGCACAAAACGGTGAAAAATTTACAGACCTGTTTGGTAATGAACATACATTATGCGATACAGACATGGTTATTGCCGATGATATGGGCGCATTGGCATTGGCGGGGGTTATTGGTGGCGCGCGTGGCATGACAAACGATGAAACAAAAAATATAATTTTGGAAAGCGCATATTTTAACCCTGTATCTGTTCGCAAGACATCCAAAAGACTAGGAATATCAACAGATTCATCATACAGATATGAACGCGGCATTGATCCAACAATAACGGGCATTGCATTATCTGCGGCATCAAAAATGATAACAGACGCATGTGGTGGCAAAATTGTCGGTACTGGAATTGGCGGTAAATTACCTGTTGAAAATCGTCAGATTAAATACAGTCCTGATTTATTTATGAAAAAAACAGGCATTGAAATGAATGCCGAAACCCAACGCGAAATTTTAAATAATTTGGGCTTTACAGTTTTAGAAACAGGTAAAGAATGGATAATTACACCGCGCCCTGCACGGGTTGATATTGAAATACCAGAAAATATAGTATCTGAATTAATCCGTATATATGGATACGATAATATCGCAAATTCGGCGGTACACAAAGCGTCTGATTCGGCGCCACACCGTGATTATTATATTGAAATAAAACGCGAATTGGCGGCGCGTGGATTGAACGAAGTAAAATCATTCGGATTCGGCAATTCAAAAACAGAATCTGTATTATCAGATGCACCAATAACAAAGATTGCAAATCCGATTGTTGCGAACATGGATACGGCGCGCAATGGGTTATTGGGAAATATGCTGGAATTTGTTGCTGAAAATGAAAAGCGTGGATATCCAGATTTAAATCTGTTTGAACTGGGTACCGTATTTGATGGTGATATGCCAAACCAACAGCATACACAAATATGCGTTGTTCGCACAGGAAATACCGCGCCGCGCCACTGGACGCATCGTAATCGCGCGCGCGATATATATGATGTCAAGGCGGACATAATCGCATTAATGCACGGTCAAAAATTCACGGTATGTACAGAAAATCCGCCATATTGGGCGCATCCGTTCAGATATGGTGCCATATACCAGGGTAAAAAGAAAATTGCAGAATTTGGTGAATTATCACCAATTGTTGCACATGCGTTGAAAATTAAAACACGCGTAAATGTTGCAATCGTTGATAATGTTGAAAATCTGCCACATACGCGCCGTGTACATGAACCAGAACTATCGGAATTTCAACCAATAACGCGTGATTTTGCGTTTATTGTTGATACAGATATGCCGGCAGAACGATTAACTGGTGTTGCCACGGCATCGGATGCGCGTATAACAGACGCGGTTGTATTTGATGCGTTTACATTACCAGATGGCAAAAAATCAATTGCATTTACAATAACAATTACGCCGATGGAAAAAATGTCTGATTCTGATTTACAGAATTTGCAAACAAACGTTATCGCGAACGTAGAAAAAAAATGCAACGCACAAATCCGCGATAAATAGGGATTCTTGCCTGTTGTATATATGCGATATGCTCTATATATTGCAAATATACAACAGGGGGAAAAATTGAAAAAATATTTATTTTTAATTCCAGCAATATTTGCATGCGCACCAGTAATCGCAAATGATATGAATCCGTATTTTAAATTAATGCTGACGGGGTCAGTTGTAAACAACGATTTAAATGTTGTTGGCGATTATTCGTTTGGCGGCGTGACGCATTATATAAATACTATGTCAGACGACACGCACAGTGACTTTGCATTTGGTGTAAATACCGGATTTGGTGTAAAAACTGATTTGCCATGCGGCGGCGCATTACGTATGGATTTAACATTTGATTGGACGGCCGACGCCACAGACAATAATGATTTTGATTTTGCAGTAAAAACACCATATACACATAATTTTGAATCGACTACATCTATGTACGATATTATGTTGAATATGTATTACGATTTTACAAATCGCAGTCCATTCACACCATTTATTATGGCGGGCCTGGGTTATGGTCATATGAAAATAGAAACTTTGACCACAGGCACAATCAAATCACCAGGTGATTTGAATATCGCGACCGACGTGAAATCTGATAATTTTATATGGAATATTGGCGCGGGCGTGTCATACAGAATGTCTGATAATATATCAATTGATTTGATGTACAGATACACAGATTACCAAGACACAAATAAAAATATGTCGTTAATGGTACCTGGTCTGGGGGCACCAATGATGGTTGACGCAGATTTCGACGTCAGCAAACATGAATTTATGC
>JADINC010000056.1 GCA_017694255.1 Candidatus Enterousia avistercoris
TTGCAAAGCAACTGGAAAAACAACTTGGCGCACGAAGATTTACGCCAGATGAGGTTATGATAGAACTTTTCGGTACAGAAGTTGGCGATGATTTTATGGATAAAGCCAATAAAGTAGACGAATATATATGGAAACAAATAGCTTTAGCCATAAAAACGGGTCAAGATGTTATATATGATGCTGGTTCTTGGTCTGCTGATGACAGAAAATATGTTATGCAAAGACTTGAAAAGCTGGGCGCTAAAGCTTTATGGCACCAAGTAAATTGTAATATAGATTTAGCAAAACAAAGAACATTAGCTCGTAGTAAAGACGCAAAACAGTTGTCTGTTGATGAACGCTTTTTTGATGAAAATCTACCTAGATATAAGCCTATATCTGATTCTGAGGGCTTAGATGTGGTTGTCCATAATAATTAAAAATAGTCCCTGTTATTCGCAGATAATTCCCTAATATGTTCTGAAAAATTCCCTGTTATTTTTGTAGGGATTTTTTGTGCGGGGCAGGGTAAAAATACCGAAAATCTGCGGATGTGTTCTAGTCTGGGTTGTGTAAAAAATGTCCCAAAATGCCATTTTTTGCAGAAATTCCCTGTTTTTGACCGTCCCGTTCGTATGTCGGGAGCAGGTCTTTCATAAGCCAAAGGTAAAAGGTTTCTTGCACCGCCAAAATAAAAAAACGCGCCCTGTGGCGTGATTTTTATCGTGTTTGATAATATGGATTCGATCCCGGGGCTTTGTTTTTAGCAACACTTCCGCCACTTTTTATCAGCGAAGTTACCAGTATGTCCCACAAAGTTATCAAATAATAGAATAGTTCACCACTTACATACAATGACCAATTACGACATCCTGATTATATATGTACTGTTGGGGTAATAGTCATATGTTTGCATAAGAAAGAAGTATTTTTTATACCGCTGCATGCGTTGTTATATGCAATATATGAATAATCGTGGTTACAAATGCACAATCTCAACGTCGGGAATTTGCTCTGCTATGTATTCGGCGGCGAGCCTGCGGTGGCATTGTGTGGCACTTTTCTCGGTGCATAACAGGCAAACGCGGTCAAGCGCATCGGATGCGATCCCTGCGGTCGGGTGGTGTGTGGACAACAATTCACGATACATGCGTTCATAATCAGGCCATGTGATGCGACCGTCTTTATATCCAGACAGGATTTCGGCGGTTGGCGCAAATTCCGGGTGATATTCGTATCGCGGCCCCAGCACACCCGCCAAACTGTCACCACTATAGAATGGCACGTATGTGCTTGTCCGCCACAGGCGTATGTCCCAGACGGTTCGCACACGCACCGCGTTTAGTACATCCAGAAACGCGTCAGGACTTTTACCACTGAAACCAATCGTAAAAATCTTTGCCATATCAGTACAAAAATAGCCCGTTTAACATCAAATAGCAATGATTTTCCTGCATTAGGAACTTTCGCGCCAATCCTATGCGACAATGGGCATACTGACTGGCGGTAACAGCGTTATTCAAACTTGTGACATCTTTATCTTTTTCGAATATATCGCGCAAATACTTGCAGCTTACCTTTAACTCATATGTTTGTTTAGAATAGTCCGTAATACGGGCGCGTAATTTACCGTCTTCGGTAAAGAATTCAATATTGTATGCCGGTATCAATATGGCGCCTAATGAAGGGCATTTGGTTTTCTGGGGTACATAGGGTATTTTCTTTGACGTGATGATGAAATATGCCCTGGATATCTTTGGATACGTTGTCGCGTAAGGTATTTGCCAGATCTTTACCTGCTTCAAATTCCCGTAAAACCTCAATAGAGTCAAAATCGATATTCACATCCTCGGTTCGGTGTGGGTAATCCCGTGGCTCTTTAAATTCTTCGTTATCAACCAGTATTTCGCAATATGTGGCCGGGACTTGATTGGCGTTCCAATAACCGCCATCAATCATCAGGCGCTTCATGCGTTTTTCATAGGTGTCAAACCCGGCAATGCAAAATTTTTCTTTCATGCATGTTATGTCGGAAATGACGATATGTGACTTTTTCATAATTATTACCTTTGGGTAATAAAAAAGCCCCGCCGACATTGGGCGGAGCAAGAAAAAAACGGCGACAAAATCGCCTGCTTAATTTGATAAATATTATATCAAAAATTGGCTAAAAAATCAATAGAAAAGATATATTTTTCAAAGTATCAGAAAAATTATCAAGTTCTTGCTTGATTTTTTTCATTTTTATTCCTGATTTATTAAATAAATCAAATTAATATCTTGTTGTTCAAAAAAGATACATTCTTTACACTTTAGTCGTTATAATAAATTTGACAAATGCAGTGTTTTTTGTATTATTGCGCGTGATTAAACAGGATTACAAATGAAAATAGAATACCAGCGTATAACAATTAATTCAAAAAACATAAATGAATATGAAAATGGGCTGTTGGGTGGTCGTGCTGAATGTCCAATGAGTTTTACTAATCAACAACCAGCCGGGCAAAATGTACCGGAAGAAAAAGTAATTATATACAGTTATGATTTTGCCCCTGATATAGATATAAAAGTGTGGGCGCCATTGTATAAATTAGCCTGTCAGATTAACGCGACCCAGGATAAATTGCTGGCGCATGAATTACAGCATGTACACAATAACAGATTCATCCACCCGTTTGCGTTAAGTAATGGAAATCCATTTGCATTTATTGCACTGGTAAGTTTAGATGAAATTTCTGCATGTGTTGCGGGGGAATTATATGATTTGCGCGCCAGGTCAAAAACGGTAAACAAACCAAATTTGATGTCTGGTCTGGGTGCGGGCAAGGTTGGAACGGCATTAAATCGTGCAATTGATTCGTTTGCCGAAGATAATTTAGCATTCTATTTAGACTATGGTGTTGATAAATATAAAAATATAATTGATGGCTTGACGAAAAAACACGCTAACACAGCATTACTGCTGGAACTTTTAGAAATGCGAAATTATATTTTAGATCAAAATCCAGATATCATACGTATGGCATCATATACGCCACAATTCATGAACGCGATTGATCATTATTTTACATTTGATGGGGAATCCATTGCAGATCGCGCTTCGCGCAGTGCGCTGGTTAAAGCAAGTAAAAAGTTCAATCGTCTAGAACCGCATATATTTGCTGCTGCGCGTAAATGTATTGGGCGATAACGCTAAACAGGTGTTCCGACTGTGTGCCCAGTGTGTATCACTGGGCCGTTTTCTTTTTTACGGTTTCATAACTGGTGTCTAATAAAGCACAAATTTGCGATAATTCAACCGTCCCGTCCAGCAGTACAGAAACCCACATGCCACCCATGTGATACCCGCGTAAAAATCCATTTTCCCCGCGCAGCACATTATACAGTCCCGCGGGCACACGTACATTTAAAATGTCGACATCGCCATCCCCCGTCATCCCCAGTCGTCCACGTGCCACATTCATAATCACGCCATACCACTTTTTGTTATCCCCACGGCGCAGCACCGCATATCGTGGCCATCGCGCCCACAGGTATTCTGGTCGTGTTTTATATTTTTTGTGCGCATAATCAATTACAGAATCACGATATGTCATATTAAAAATCCCTGGCACAATTATAACCAGTCATGTGATTTAAATCAATAAACACAAAAAGGCAAAACAATGATATACGGCTATATTCGTGTCAGCACTGACAAACAAGATTGTGAAAATCAAAAATTGGGCATAGAAGCCAAAGCACACACCATGGGAATACGCATAGATAAATACGTCCAAGACGCGGGCATATCTGGTTCGCGCGACCCGTCCCAGCGCGCATTGGGTGGGTGTCTGGCAGAATTGGGCCCTGATGACGTGATAATTTGCAGTGAAATTTCCCGTTTAGGACGTAAGTTATTTATGGTAATGCGTATTCTGGAATATATTATGAGCCGTGGCGCAAAACTGTACACGGTCAAAGACGATTTTATCCTGGGCGATAATATCCAGAGCAAGGTCCTGGCGTTTGCATTTGGTCTGGCGGCGGAAATAGAGCGTGATTTAATCAGCAAACGCACCAAGGAAGCCCTGGCGGCGCGAAAACAGGCCGGTTATTACCTGGGGCGTGCCCGTGGCAGTAAAAACAAACATAACAAACTGGACCCATACACAGATTTTATAAAACAGCAACTGGCGCGCGGGTGCCCACAGTACAGAATTGCCCAGAAACTGAACGTTTGTCCGTTAACCCTGCGCCGGTTTATCAGTAATTTCTGACCAGGGTTTAAAATTAATAGTACAACGTTCCTAATGTTATACAGAAATTACGCGAATGTCAACCAGGTATATATGTAATTTTAAACCCTGGTTTGAAATTACAGTACGGCATTTCGTTCACGGGTGGATGCGATATTGCGCAAGCGTATCGGAATTGGTTTTCTAAGTCCCAATTGTTTGAACATCCACCCCATTGTATAACCCCGGGGGGCCACCATGCCACGTGTATCAGTATTGATGCCGGCGTATAATTCTGAAAAATATATTGCCACGGCGATAGAAAGCATTTTAAACCAAAACTTTTCTGATTTTGAATTCATCATAATTAATGACGGTTCAACCGATAACACCGCAAAAATAGTACGCCAATACGCCCGCCAAGACCCCAGAATTAAATTCATTGATAATAAAAAGAATCGTGGTCTGATTGCGGTGTTGAACATGGGACTGGATTTATGCACCGGCGAATATATCGCCCGCATGGACAGCGATGATATTTCGCGTCCCCAGCGTTTTAAATTACAGGTTGAATACATGGATGCGCACCCAGAATGTGGCGTGGTCAGCGCATGGATACAAAAATTTGGCCCAACAATTCCGCGTCCAGAAATTGATAAATATATGCCGACGGTTAAATTATTGGACCTGGTGTTGTATGGTTCACGCGTATCGCACCCCGCGGCAATGATACGCGCGTCTGTATTGCGTGATAACAATATATATTATGACCCGGCATATCCACATGCCGAAGATTATGCCCTGTGGGCGTCAATTGCGCAATTTGCCGAACTACATAATCTGCAGACGGTGCTGCTGGACTATCGCTGGCACGATACGAATGTGTCAGTTGTGCACAGAGATATTCAACACGACAGTGCACATCGTATTCAACGGGATTTGTTGTCAAAATATTTAAGCAAATCGACCGATGTTCAAAAATTTATAGACATGACACACGAAACCAATCAGCACGCTTGGCTGTTTTGGATATTGCCCATTATTCGGCGGAAACAATATACATTGTCTAAAGTAAAATACTATCTGTTTGAAAAATTACCATTTATTAAAATCCAGGATAATGGAATCTATTTGTTCGATAGAATAAAGATAGGAGTTATAAAATGACCCCCGTAAACATCGCGTTTTGTATAAATGATAACTATGTTGAACAGTTAATAGTGGTATTATGGTCGATTATGAAAAATTTGACCACGGGACGGGATGTGAATGTATGGATTGTTTCATCAGATATGTCTGATGCATCAAAAAATTATCTGCGAAAGTTGCGACTGGGGTTTAAAAATCTGTACTTGAACTTTTTGGATATAGATGCCAAAGAACTGGCACAATTGCCACGTACAATTGACTATATTTCAGCGGAAACATACTATCGGTATTTGCTGCCGAATTTATTACCAAATGTCGACAAGATTTTATATATGGATGCCGATATTGTCGTGAACGGTGATATATCACCATTATACGATACTGATTTAGCAAACTGTTATATCGCTGGTGCGGACGATTCATACATTGCCGCGATAAATCACAAACCGCAAATCGGTTTAGACAACAGCGAACTGTATGTTAATGCCGGCGTGTTGTTAATGAACCTGAAACAAATGCGCACAGATAATATACCGCAAAAATTGATTGACACGACCAAGAACATGGCCAGTAAAGTTAAATATCAGGACCAGGATATTATAAATATTGTTTGTCGTGGCAAAATATTAGAATTTGACAGCATTTACAATTATACTTCACATAATATATTAAAAGAGAAAAGCAAATATAAACATGCTGTTGTTATACATTATACGGGAAAAAATAAACCATGGATGTCCACGTGTCGCAACCCAATGCGTAAAATGTGGCGCCAGTATGCCCGACGCGCAAAGAAAATGGTCACACGTAAAATTCACGTCGCTTTATTGATTGATGAATTTTTTGGTGGTGCTGGAACTGCATTTGGTGGTTATGGCGCATTGGCACGTAAATATATTGCAAAATATATTCCAAACGATGACATAGAAATGGATGTATTGTTGGGTGCGGGCGGCCACCGTTTCAGATCGCGAAAATATCACGTAGACAATGTAAATTTATATCGCCTGCCGCGCAGACATTGGGCGTCACGCCAATTCCTGCGCCGCAAGAATTATGATATATATTTATCAATTGAACTGACCACAGATTGGGTATTACGGCACGAACCAGATACAACAAAAAAATTAATACTGTGGATTCAAGACCCACGACCAAAATATGAATGGGACGAAATAGAAACAATGACATTAATGCCCGAACCAAATTATTATAATCAAAATATTTATGATTTGGTTAATGAATTATATCATGATGGCCGCGTTCGTTTTGTTTCACAGGGATATTTCTTGAATCAGAAAGCCATTGATTTATATAAACTGGACCCTGATGTTGAAATTCAGTATATGCCAAATCCCGTAGAACTGGATTCGGAATTTAATGTTGAGAAATATAAAAAGAAAAATATGATAATATTTCTGGGCAGACTGGAGGATGTAAAGCGTGGCTGGCTGTTTTGTGAAACTGCAAAGCGTGTACCAGAATATGAATTTTATGTTTTGGGAAAAATTAACACGCACAAGGCAAATACTGCAGCATTTTGGAAACAATACCAAAACATACCAAACTTGCATTTTGCAGGTCATGTTGATGGGGATGTAAAAAATCAATTTTTGAAAGATGCAAAAATATTGGTTAACACATCCATACACGAGGCTTTACCAGTATCATTTTTGGAAGCGTTATCGTATGGTTGCACACTGGTCAGCAACCGTAATCCGGATTCTTTGACAGAAAAATTTGGAATCTGGATTGGTGATGTGTTGGGCAATGGGTTTGAATCCATTGATTTGTACGCAGATGCAGTGCGGAAACTGATGACAGACGACAAATTACGCAGCAAATTGGCACAGGCGGGTCGTAAATATGTAGAACAAGTACACAACATCCCGCGCTTTGTTCGCGATATGCGAAATGTAATATATCAAGAGTTATAAAAATGAATAAACATCTGGTAAAATTTTTAACTTGGTACATTGTCCCCAAAAAACTTAGACATAGTATCAAAAATAGATTATTAAAATTCAAATTGCGTTCTGTAATTGATGCACCATTTTGTTTGATAAAAATTTTATTATCAAAAAAATCGCGTTCACGCACGGCATTGATTGAATTAAACCCATATCATATAGAATGCTTATACTCTATGTATTATTATGCATTAAAAATTGATAAAAGCATTTCTGTTTTTACAACCAATGAAAACATCAGATTAAATTTGTTCCCAAAATCTGTAAAGGTATTTAGAATATATCCGTGGGTAATTAAAGTTTTAGATAAATTACGATATTTTAATAAATGCCGATCTGTTATCATTGGTTCTTATTTTGTCTGGTTGCAACAGAAAACAGCCGATACGTATTTAACAAATTTTATTAAAACTGGTAAACCTGTTTTAGCCATAGATCATGCACCAGAACAACACAATAATTCCAGACCCGTATATAAAAACGTTCATTTGTGTGTTTTGGCGGAATTTTTAAGTAAAAAATATAATTTGCCAGCAGTGTATACACTTGTTTTCCCAGAATCAGCCGCACCAGAATGCGATACAAATAAATTTCTGTCGGTTGGTGTTATTGGCGATCAAAGCAGACGCGATATGGATTTATATTTGGATTGGTTGAACCAGAATCCAAACGCATTTTCATATATTATTTCTGCGCTAATTTATCCAAAATATAAAACTATTTTAAATAGGTTGGTCAATGTACAGATTTACGAAAAAGCATCATTTAAAACTTTATTTGAATGTTGTCATAAATCTGCTTTTATACCATTTTTAATACATAATGAATCACTGGGGTATTACGAAAAAGCAATAAGTGGCAATTTAAATTTAGCGCTGGCCTTTCAAATAATCCCTGTTGTTGATTCCAGATTAGCAAAATTATATGGTCTGGATAGCGAAGCAGCTGTTATATATAATGGCAAGTCAGATTGTGAAAAAGCATTACAATGTGCACTGCAAATGTCATATACAGAAATATGCAAAAAGCGTGATGTGTTAAAAAATATGTATGAAACATTGGTACAACAGACCGAGCAAACAATTAAAAACATACTACTAAATACCAGCGACAGCTAAAGCCATATTGGCGTTTTGCACTGAAAAGAATCTTTTGATAAATAACGGGGAAATCCCCGTTATTTTATCCACCAACAAGTGGGACAACTTTTCCAATTATAATTCCATTGCCACCATGTTGGACGCGATACTTGCACCCCGCCGGGACGGGAATAGAAAACGACATGTATCGCGTGCTGTTATAATCATCGTCCTGGAATTTATATTCTATTAATATGTTATCAGATGAATCCATAATGCTGATACAGACTTGGGCACTCCACACCAATTTAACATAACCCTGCAGATACAAATTTGTTTCCGCAGTATATGTGCCGATTGCCGGTATATCCGTGGCATTTGCATAGTCTGGCATTATGGATGCGATAATTGCCGTCATGCTGGGGACGTCCGCACGTTTCGCCAATGCGGTGCCGCCGGCGGTTTCACCATCGTGAACACGCAGGGTTTTGTTCGTGGTGTCCATTGTTATCTCGCCAATTGCACCGGTAAAGTTTTCATGTTCGGCCGCGGTGCCACGCCGAATTTGTATTTGTCTGGACATGATTTCACCATTGTTTAATTTACATCCATGAAACTGGGGGATTTCATTCGGTTTGACGCGTTGCCACCACCGCACGAATGTTTTTTGTAAAAAAAAACGCCCGCAACACGCGGACCACTAAATCAAATCTAAGTTTACGTGTATTATTGCATATATACACTAAAAAGTCAAGTAAAATCGGCGTTGCAACCATCTGCAAACGGTGCTAGGATTTTAATTGTCATGGAAACAAAAACGAATGTTATGCGAATTCTGGACGCGCATCATGTGCCTTATAAATCATATTCTTATATTGGTACTGGCGCGCAATCCGGCACAGATGTCGCGATGGCGCTGAATCAAAACCCGGCCCAAGTGTTCAAGACTCTGGTCACGGTTGCACGTTCAGGGCGGAACTATGTGTTTATGATTCCGGTATGTGCAGAACTGGATTTAAAGCGCGCGGCCACGGCGGTCGGTGAAAAGTCTGTTGATATGTTAAAGTCGCGTGATTTATTGGCTTTGACGGGCTATGTGCATGGCGGATGCAGTCCGATTGGTATGAAAAAGCAATTCAAAACGGTTGTTGATGCGTCTGCCCAGAATTTTGATAGTATAATTTTCAGTGCTGGTCGTGTCGGGTACCAGGTGCATATTGCGGTTTCAGATTTGGCGAAAATTGTTCCGATTACTTTTTATGATGTTTGTGTGCAATCGAATTAAAGAATTCCAGCACATCATTTTGCACATCTTTGTAATTCGTTTCCATCAACAGTTCATGACGCGCCCCAGGATATATAATCATTCTTAAATTTTCCAGCCCACCCGATTTATACATTCTGTATAATGTTTTTGCAAATCGACTGTTCAGACTGACCATATCGCAACTGCCGCTGATTATCAACAGTGGCACATCTGGACGTGCCGTGCCATTTAATTCGCCCAGGTTTTTAAACATAGAATAATAAAAACCATATGAAAAATATTTTACATGCATTGGATCTGAATTATGTTCTGCGGCGGCGACAGGGTCGCGGGTTAATTTACTGGGGCCTGTGGCTTTGTTCCTGATGGGTGAAAAATATTCTATGAATTTTGCCGGTGCGTTTGGGCCACGTAATTTCATGCCCAACCATGCCACCGCGCACGCCAGAATCAGAAAAGCCCGCGGGTATTTCGCAGACCCAGACATACAAACACCGGCTGCATATAAATCTGGTTCTTGCATTATACGTTGGGTTATAAAACTGCCATAGCTGTGGCCAAAAATAAACAGTGGCAATTTATATTTTTTCTTTAAATATTTTGCAATTGCGATTTCGTCATGTGCGGTTGCATCGAATAAATCAGGTTCACCATTTGGTTTGCCTATATTTTCTGTGCTGCCCGCCGTACGTCCGTGTGCCCGATGATCATCGCCAAAAACGATATATCCATTTTTGTTCAGAAACCTTGCGAACCTGTCATATCGCCGCACATGTTCATCCATGCCGTGAATAATCTGGACAATTCCAATTGGGCGGGCAACATTGTCCCACAGACTGCAATACAACTTTTTCCCATCGTGCGCGTTAAATATAACTTCTTTCATATTTGTGCCACCTTTGCGCCGCATTTTAAAACATATTTAAAAATAATCCGACAGGTTTTTATTCTGCCTTTTATGCGCGCTTTTGCGCTCTATGCATTTTCGCCGGCTGCGCGTCCGCTGGCCCATGCCCAGTGCAAATTAAACCCACCCAAATCGCCAGCGATATCTAAAACCTCGCCAGCAAAAAATAATCCCGGGCGCAATTTTGATTCCATTGTTTTGGATGAAATATCGTGTGTATCAATGCCGCCACGTACAACCTCGGCACTTTGCAGACCATGTGATTTTATGCTTTCACGTGGAATAATAATATGATTAATCCGTGTTGCAATTGCGCGCAGTTCTGTGTCCTTATAGTCCGCGATATTTTTCGCGTTGTCGCACACCCATTTTGCCAACCGCACAGACATATATTCGCCCAGGACCGTTGATACAGATTGACGTCCACGGGTTTGTTTTGCCGCACGCAACAGTTCGTATGCATCAATGCCCGGGGTTAAATTGATTTTCCAATCAGATAAATCGCGTACTGTTGCGCGGTACACCGCCGGCCCGCCAATCCCAAAATGAGTTATTAACATTGAATCGCGAATTTTTTCGTGCCCAATTGATATTTCGACATTTGTTGTTGTGCCCGCTGGGACGCCGTTAAATATATCCGCCGCCACCGCAACCAGTGCAGGGCGGGGTGGTATAATCCGGTGCCCGAAATGTTTTGCAATTTTATATCCAATATCTGACACGCCCATTGCGGGGAAAGAAATTCCCCCTGTGGTAACAATAACAGATGCGGAAATAAATTCGCCATTATTTGTATGAACATGAAAAAGATAATTGTCCCAGCAAACATGTTTTACTGTTGTTTTCATAAAGAAATCTGCACCCCGTGCATCATGTACCAGTGCGTGCACAACGTCATCGGCACCGCCTGCACAAAAATATTGCCCTGGGGCTTTTTCGACCCATTGGATATTGTGCTTGGATACCCAGTCCAGTATATCTGTGGGTGTTGTGCGGGCGATTGCGCTACGTATAAATTTTGGATTTTCCCCAAAATACCGATTTGTTGCCACCGCGGCATTTGTAAAGTTGCAACGCCCACCACCAGATACCGCAACTTTACGCGCAGGCGCATCGCCCATATCAATTACTGCAACGCGTTTTCCACGCGCCAATGCCACCGTTGCCGCCATTAATCCTGCGGCGCCCGCACCGATAATAATAATGTCGTATTTTTTCATTGCTTTAATATATTGCAAATATGTTAATCAAAAGTCCATAAAAATCCCGCCGTTTGGCGGGATTTTGTTTATGGCCATGGGATATAACCATCATTACATGTGGTTACGCATTTCTCGCGCATTGGATCCCACACCCGTGTACCTGTTTCGTCCTCTTCTTCTTTCAGCGGGCATATGCGCACGCATTCATTGTTTTCCAGGTTATACAATTCACCCTGGTACATACAAGATGCGATTTCGCAACCCTGGACATAGCTGCTGACGGCAACGGCTGGTTCACCGCGTGCGCCAAATCTGTTAGCACATACGCCGCACTGCACGCCATGTTCATTTGTTTCAGACGGATCGTTTGT
>JADINC010000057.1 GCA_017694255.1 Candidatus Enterousia avistercoris
CATTGCACACACCAATTGTCGCGCGCATCAATGGCAAGATTTACAAAACAACCGCCGGTCGTATGATTCTGGGCGAATTGTTGCCGAAATCTGACAATATGCCATTTGATTTGGTGAACAAGGTTATGCCATCTGGTGAAATCAAAGCGTTATTGGCAACAACATACGAACGCTGTGGCGACAAGGCCATGATTATGTTGGCAGACGCGTTGAAAGATACCGGATTTGAACAGGCGGCGCGCAGTGGTATTTCCATCGGGTACGAAGACATCGTTGTCCCCGCGGAAAAGAAAAATATTATTGCCGCCACCGAAAAAGAGGCCGAAGAAATCGAACAGCAATATCAAAACGGTTTGCTGTCCAGTGGTGAACGTCATAATAAACTGATTGACCTGTGGCAGAAAACAACCGATAAAATTGGTGACTTGGCGTATGCCGCCCTGGGCAAGACGACAGGCGATAACTGGAATTCTATTTACATGATGGCTGTATCAAAAGCCCGTGGCTCAAAAAGTCAGATTCAGCAGGTTGCTGGTATGCGTGGTATGATGCAGAAACCAGACGGTTCGATTATCGAAGTTCCGATTATTTCAAACTTTAAAGAAGGTTTGACCATGTCGGAATACTTTACATCAACCCACGGTGCGCGCAAGGGTATGTCGGACACCGCGTTGAAAACTGCGGACGCAGGGTATTTGACCCGCCGCTTGGTTGAATTGGCGCAAAATACGGTTATCACTGAACATGATTGCGGCACAACTGAATATATCACCGCCAAACCGGTATACCAGGGCAGCACACTGTCCGTGCCATTGGGCGATGTTGTTTTGGGCCGTACGGCGGCGCATGATATCGTGCATCCAATTACCAAGGAAATCATTGTCCCAGCCGGTGAATTGATTACAAAGTCTGCGGCAAAGCAGATTAATGAATCAGGATTGCCATCGGTTGATGTGCGCAGTGTTTTAACATGTCACAGTGATGGTCTGTGTGCAAAATGCTATGGTATGGATTTGTCGCGTAATGCGCTGGTTCACGTTGGCGAAGCGGTCGGTGTTATCGCGGGTCAGTCCATTGGTGAACCAGGTACCCAGTTAACATTGCGTACGTTCCACATTGGTGGTGTTGCATCTGGCGGTGCAGAAAGCCACTTTATAGAGGTTCCAGTCGCTGGTACAATAAAACTGTCCGGCGTTAACACGATTAAGAATTCGGCCGGCCGTGTGGTTGTTCTGTCGCGCAATGGCGAATTGTCTGTGGTTGATGCCAAGGGCGAAAAATTATTCACCAGCAGTCTGCCATATGCATCAATGCTGATTGTTAACGATGGTGATACCGTGGACAAGGGTGCCAAGGTTGCAGAATGGGATCCGTATTCTAACACAATCATTGCGGAAAAAGATGGTATCGTTCAATTCCAGGACTTGGTTGAAAATGTTTCTTACCAAGAAGAAGTTGATTCCATGACCGGTATCGTTTCGCGCAAGGTTATAAACTGGAAAGCGAACACCAAGAAAGCACTGAACCCGGCGATTACATTAGTAAATGACCGTGGCGAAGTAATTTCGCTGGGTGGCAAAAAGATTGCCGAATATCTGTTGCCGATGTATTCTGTATTGAATGTATCGAACGGTGCGTCCGTTGCGGCGGGTGATATTCTGGCGCGCATCCCGGTCCAGGCAAAGCGTACGGGCGATATTACCGGCGGTCTGCCACGTGTTAATGAATTACTGGAAGTTCGCCGCCCTGCAAATCCGGCATTATTGGCAGAAATTGATGGTACGGTTGAACTGGAAGATGCGAAATCTAAAATCATTATTCGCATTGTCCCAGATGATGGTACCGCCCCGGTTGAATATGCTGTGCCAAAGGGAACAAACCTGTTGGTGCGCAGTGGCGATGTTGTGAAAAAGGCGGAAAAACTGGTCGATGGCGATCCGGTTCCACAAGATATTTTGCGTATCTTGGGTCAAAAGGCACTGGCAACATTTATGGTTGAACAGATTCAACAGGTTTACCGTCTGCAGGGTGTGTCCATTAACGACAAGCATATTGAAATCTTGATTCGTGAAATGACACGCCGCGTGGAAATCACAAACCCAGGCGATACAGGATTCCTGATGGGCCAGGTTGTTGACCGCGTTGATTTCGAAGAAGAAAATGCGCGCGTTGTACACGATGGTGGTCGCCCGGCAGAATCATCCCAGGTTTTGGTCGGATTGACCCGTGCGTCATTGACATCGCGTTCGTTCATATCGAATGCATCGTTCCAACAAACAACCAAGGTATTGGTGGATGCGGCAATCAGTGGTGCAACCGATAAACTGGTTGGCATAAATGAAAACCTGATTGTTGGTCGTCTGATTCCAATTGGTACGGGTGCATATGTTCGTCGCGTTCGTGAAATCGCCCGCGAAGAAGAACGTGCCGAAAAACTGGCACGCGATGGTGCAACCCAACAACAGTTGTTGGATATATAATCCTGGGGGTCTTGCCCCGGGGAAATACGGGGCAAGACATTAACAGAATTACATATGACAGAAACACCAGCAATTTTTTGCGATATCGATGGGGTTGTGAACAAGAAGTTTGCTGTTGCAAACTATGATCGTTTTGGTGAACCAAATCCGAACATGATACGGGTTTTGGAAACACTGGGGCGCGATTTCACAATTGTGTTTATAACAGGCCGGTGGGCCATGGGCCAGGCCAATGTTGAAAAGCACATAAACGATTTGTTGCCAAATATTAAAAAGCGTGTATTTTGCAAGCCGCACGATTATCCCGGCACAACGGCTGAATATAAATTGGCAACAATAAAATCACTGGAATCCCAGGGATATAAATTTTATATGGGACTGGATGACCACAGTGCGGTTGTAGGACTGATGCATAATCATGGTATGTTCATCGCGCATGTAATATCGGATTAGGTAAAGTTTTACTTGCAAACGCATAATATTTTAATAAAATATCAAATTGTAAATAAAAAGGATTATGAAATGGCAACGCCAAAAAGTAAAACAAGTAAAGCACGTTCGGCCCAGCGTCGTTCCCACGATGCACTGGCTGTGATGCCATGCACAGTGTGCAAGGTTTGTGGTGAAAAGAAACGTCCACATCACATTTGCCCGGCATGTGGTGCAAAATAATATAACGCCAACAGGGGATAAAACGCAGAATGTGGCGCATGACAATGGTCCATTCTGCTTTTTTATGTAATATGACAAACGCAAAAAAAATCATAGCAATTGACGCAATGGGCGGGGACAAGGGGCCAAACGCCGTTCTGGGGGGAATGAACCAGTTCTTGTACCAAAATGGCGAAAACACGGTGTTTTTTCGTCTGTTTGGACCAGAAAAAACACTGCGTGAATTATTGGCAAAATATCCGCGTGTTGCCCGAAATTGCGAAGTGATTGATGCGCCGAACGCTATCAAAGGCACGGACAAGGTTCGTGATGTTATTCGCCACGCCCAGGACACATCAATGTATATGGCAATCATGGATGTTCGCCAGGGTAATTCTGCGGCGGTGGTCAGTGCGGGTAATACCGGAATATTAATGTCATTATCAAAACTGGCATTAAAAACAATTGATGGTATTTCACGGCCCGCAATAACAACAATGTTGCCATCGGGTGGCGGTGATTCCCGTGTTGTGGTGCTGGATTTGGGTGCAAATGTGCATTGTGATGAAGGGGATTTATTCGACTTTGCCATTCTGGGCAGTGTCTATGCCGAAATTATTGGGAAAATGCCGCGACCAAAGGTTGGTGTTTTAAACATCGGTGAAGAAGCAACCAAGGGCAACGAAACCCTGCAAAAATTAAATAAATTATTGACCGAACACAAAGACGAATTGCCATACGAATATATTGGATTTGTAGAGGGCAATGACATTGGTGGCGGCAATGTCCAGGTGGTTGTGACCGATGGATTTACTGGTAATATTGTTTTAAAAACAGTCGAAGGTACCGCAAAATTAATTAAACGCGTATTGGTTGATAATTTAAAAAAATCAATATTGGCGAT
>JADINC010000058.1 GCA_017694255.1 Candidatus Enterousia avistercoris
TTGCCGATCGTCGGCAGCGTCAGGTGTGTATAAGAGACAGCATACATACAGCACATCACGCCCACGCGCACGACAAAACCGTGCGTAAATATCAGACGGCAACCAGCATCCCACCAAATGCCCCAGGTGTAATTCACCGTTCACATATGGTAATGCGGATGTAATTAAGTATTTTTGTTTTTTATTGGTCGTCATATTAATGCCTTTTGTAAAAATATACGGGCGCCCAACGGGGCGCCCATGAATCCCGTCAGAATTTTTGATTAAGATTAATTATACATTCGCATCATTTTTTATAACTTTATTTTTTACGTTGTGTGGCTTGCCACCCGAAGCGTTCCGCGAATGTGTGGCTTGCCACCCGAAGCGTTCCGCAAATGTGTGGCTTGCCACCCGAAGCGTTCCGCAAATGTGTGGCTTGCCACCCGAAGCCTTGGCGAAGGGTGGTGGGTGGTATTGGACTCGAACCAACGACCTTTACGATGTCAACGTAACGCTCTAACCAACTGAGCTAACCACCCAAAAATCGCACAAATTATATCAAACAAAATTCAGATTGCAATATTAAATTATGGCATATATAATATTTTCCGTGGCAGGTGTTCTGCCGCTGGGATTCACAACCCATTAGCAAGCGTCCGCAGGGACGAAAAAAACTCCAACCCACGGTTGGAGGGACTTTGAATATATTGAATAAAAGTCGCAATTCTTGCTAATTGTTGTGAACCTCCAACCACCTGAATTTTTTCGGTGGTTTTATTTTTGATCATGGGGGATAAAATGACGATTGGCAGCGAAATAGAACAAATCAGACAAGAATGTAATATGCCGTTATTTATCGCATATTCTATATTTGATACCGATGAAAATGGCTATCATCAAATTGTAATTGGTCGGAAAAAACCAACAGTTTATCAACTGATAATGTTTATTGATTCCACCCACCGCCCAATGAAAAGTTTGGAATAAAAAACACCGGCATTTACCGGTGTTTTTTTATATTTTTTATTCATATCGCAAACTGTCAATCGGGTTCAGTTTTGCAGCCTTCATTGCGGGCATAACCCCTGATGCCAGACCAACAACCAATGCGACACTAACAGATACCACGACCGGCCACATACTGAACGGGACGTCATATCCCATAACGAATCGCCCAACCCCCTGGGCCAGACCAACCCCCAGTACCAGTCCCGCCATAGACCCCATAAATGATATCAGAACGGCTTCGGACAAGAATTGTATAATAATATGTTTTTCGCGTGCACCGATGGCCTTGCGTATGCCGATTTCGCGTGTTCTTTCCGCAACCGATACCAGCATCATGTTCATAATACCAATTGACCCCACCAGCAATGATACCGCCGCAATAGCAATCAACAGCATTGTCATATATCCGGTAACGGTATCCATGGCCTCCATCATTTGTTTCATATCCATGATTTGGAAATCGTCGGCCTCGTCATCGGTCAGTTTGTGTCGATCACGCAACAGCGCGGTTATTTGTTCTATGGCTAATGCGTTATCCGCGCCTTCGTTTAATTTCAGTGTTATCATATTTACTGAATTTGGAAAGCGACTGCCGAACAGACGTTTTTTTAGCGTAGTAATTGGAATTATAACCATGTCATCTTGGCTGCCCATGGTGGAATCGCCACGTTCGCGCGTAACACCAATAATTGTAAAAGGCATGTTTTGCACGCGGATAATTTCACCAACGGGATTTTCGGGCATTTGCAGTTCTTCGGCGGTTTGTGGCCCAATAATTGCGTATGTTGAACCATTGCGCACGGCCGATTGATTAAAAAACGTGCCATATTTCATTTCCAGATTTTGCACCTGTTCATATCCTGGGTACGCACCAACCATTGACGTGGCCCAGTTTTGATTACCATATATAACCTGGGCGGCACTGTTTTGCACGGGGCTGTATGCGGCAACATCTGGTAATTGCCCGATGAATTCAGCGTCTTGGATGGTCAGTGTTTGACGATTCCCGCTGCGTACACCTGCGCTTTGTGCAGCCCCGGCACGAATCATAATTGTATTCGTTCCCAGCGAAGAAAATTGGTCGCTGATTTGTTTTGATACTGTTTCACCCACAGCCACCATGATAACAACCGCCATAACACCAATAACAATCCCCAGCACCGTCAAAAAAGAACGAACTTTGTTCCCACTGATTGACAGCCAAGATTCTTTGAAAATATCATTAAATGTCATTTTTATATCTCTTTATATTATATTTGCAGCGCGCGTTCATCCCGTGGTACGCGGCCATCATATGTTATTCGTCCGTCATATATGTGTATCAATCTGTTTGAATATTGGGCAATTTCAAATTCATGCGTAATCATAACGATTGTAATTCCCATATCCTGGTTCAGTTTTTTTAAAAATGTTAAAATATCATTACCCATTTTACTGTCCAGCGCCCCTGTGGGTTCGTCGGCCAAAATTAGTTTTGGATCCCCGGCCAACGCACGTGCGATTGCGACGCGTTGCTTCATACCGCCTGACAATTGGTTCGGCAGATATGACTCAAATTTTTCCAGTCCCACACGTTTCAGCATTTCGCGTGCACGTTTTACGCGTTCATCCATCGGCAATCCCCGATACATCAACGGCAACATCACGTTATCCAATACGCTGCGTTTAGACAGCAAATTAAACTGTTGAAACACGAAACCAATATATTCATTTCGCACAACGGCCAGTTCGTCATCTGATAAATGTGCGACATCTTTGCCATACAGTTTGTATGTGCCGCTGGTTGGCGTATCCAGTGCGCCAATAATATTCATGCATGTGGATTTACCACTGCCCGATGGGCCCATAATGGATACAAATTCGCCCTGGGCAACATCAAATGTAATATCGAATAAAACCTGTTGCTCACCGCCCAGTTCCATTGGGAAACTTTTACAAATTTTATTCATGGAAATTATATTTTCTGATTGTATTTTTCCGTTTTTTTTCTTCATTTCCATTCTCTCTTTATCAGAAAAATTATATCATTTTTTTTTGAATTTTTCATAATAAAAAACACCGGCATTTGCCGGTGTTTTTTTTATATTTTTTATCTGGGTGGTCCCATACGTGCAGAACCACTGGACTGCAAACCATATCGACCAAATATTATCCGGTCGCCATCCTGGATTTCGTCCGATATAATTTCTGTTTCTGTTGCCGTGACCAGTCCTTTTTCATACGGCACCAAAACAACAGTTTGTTCACCGTTTACCATGCGCTGGATTGCCAGATGGTCTGCGGGGGTTGCATCACCTGGGGTTTCGACAATTCCGTCAAAATTGCGTAATATCAGCGCAGAATTTTGCACTTTCCACACGTCAACTTTTTCAGAAATCAAAATTGTAACGAATGCCGTCATCCCGGGTTTCAGTTTTAAATCGCTGTTATCAACATCAATCACAACGGTATAGACAACAACGTTTGATGTTATTGTCGGCGACAGACGTACCTGGCGTACGGTGCCTTCGAATGTTTGTGTTGGATATGCGTCAACAGTGAATGTTACGGGCAATCCTTCGGTAATCATTCCGATATCAGCCTCGGACACAGCGGTTTCGATTTGCATTTTTGATAAATCTTCGGCAATTTCGAATAAATCCGGTGTTTGGAACGATGCCGCAACGGTTTGACCAACGTCAACCTGGCGTGAAATAACCGTGCCATCAACAGGGGATGTAATCGTCGCATACCCCAGGTTTGTTACCGCCCGATCATATTGCGATTGCATACGATTAACAGATTGTTCGGCCTGTTCATACGTTGTCTGTGATTGTTCCAGTTCTGCGCGTGAAATAAACCCATCATCATACAGTGATTTGTTTCGTTCATATTCGCTTTTTGCATAGTTGCGTTGTGATTCCGCACTGACCAGCGACGCATACGCTTCGTCCACAGACGCCTGTAATACCGATGGTTCAATTTCCAACAGTATATCACCCTTTTTTACTTTGGAATTATAGTCGACATATATTGCCTCTATGGTGCCACTGACCTGGGAACCGACGTTAATGGTATTCAGTGGTTGAATTTCCCCAGTTGCGGTTACAACCTGGCGCAAATCACCCCGCGAAATAGTTGCGGTTGCGAAACCTGTACCTTGGTTTTTATCGTCGCCCATAAAGTATAAAAATCCACCTGCAACGATTATGAACAGTATAATCCACCATTTATGTCGCCGAATCCACGGCCACAGTTTTTTTGTTTTAGATTCTTTATTCATTGATTTCCCCCTCCTCTATTAAACCTTCTCTGATATCGCCGATGGCCAACGCCAATGCCGCACGTTTAGAAAACAAATCGTATTTTGCCGCATTATTTTGCTTATGCGCATCAGCCAGGTCCGCCAACGCCTGTTGCCAATCCAGCATAGTTGCTTTACCAACCTTGTACATACCGGCGGTTACACTTTCTGTTTCTTTGGCAGACACCAACAGTGTTTCTGTTTGTTTTAATACCGTTTGCGCGGTTTTATAGTTTTGATATGCCGTAAACACGTCCAGCATTGCATTATCAACGGTTAATCTTTCCTGTTCTTTTGCGCGTTCATAGTTTGCCTGGGCGGCGCGGCTGTTATAGAAATTTGAAAACCCGGTAAATATTGGCATAGACGCGCGGATTCCGATGCTGCCACTCCATTCATCTTGGCCGGCATATCCCCCAGACGACATATCGTTCCACGACAAACTGCCACTGGCAGAAATTGTGGGTAAATTGGACAGAAATGTGCTGTTTCTGCGGTGCCATGCGGCATCTTTATTTGCTGTGGCGCGCAACAAGTCTGGACGCTTTTCGCGGGCAATTTCGATCAGTTCGTCTATATTTTTATTTTCAGATTCACTGCCAAATTCTGCGCCCATATCTGCAATTTTTATATCCTGGTCGGCGGGAAAAGACAATTTTGCCAACAGATTACCTTTGGCAATTTCGCGATTATTTTTTGCGCGTTCCAGATCCAGTGTGCTGCTGGCCAATGTAACATCGGCCTTTAATACATCAGCCTTGGCCACGGCGCCAGCCTTGAATTTTTTATCTGCGGTTTCTTTGGCTGTTTTTGAAACCTGCATCACGGCATTTGCGGTGAATACATCCGCATCCGCATTTAACAGCGCATAATACGCACCGATAATGCTGTATACATAATTCTGCACAGATTCACTGTAATCGAATCCTGTGGCGCGCCATGTGTCAATTAACTGATTTACATCGGACAAACGCTTGCCAAAATCAAATATTAAATAAGACGCGGATAAAGATGCACCATATGACCAATCACCCCATTCGCTGTTGTTATACGGCACAGATGCCGATGCAGACGCGCTAACACTGGGTAAATATTGTGCGTACCCAGCATTTTTATTAAATCGCGCTGATTCCAGTGATAAATATGCCGATGCTGTTTCAGGATTTCGGCACAGCCCTAATCCAATAACCTGTTGCAGTGTTAATTCCCCATCTGGCACAGTCGTCATTGTACGGCAGTTATCATCTGATGCCGCCAACACACTGGTTGGTACCAGACACAGTGCGATTAAAAACTTTTTCATTTACATTCTCTCGTATTTCCAAAATTATATCATAAATATTGCAATTTTTCAGTTGAATTACAATTTTTTTTTGCTTAGTATTATTGCACAACACGATTGGCCTGGTGGCAGAGTGGTTATGCAGAGGACTGCAAATCCTTGTATGCCGGTTCGATTCCGACCCAGGCC
>JADINC010000059.1 GCA_017694255.1 Candidatus Enterousia avistercoris
CGACATACCATAATGGAAAAATGGGTATGAACTTTACAAATCCAGAAATTGAATTTGCCCCAAAACAGGTAAATGTGAACATTGACGCACAAAACAAAATATCAGGCAGTGCAAAATGTACTTCTGTGTTATGGGCATTCAACAGCACACCGGTGCGCCAAACATATGGTCCAGAATTGCAAACAAACGATGGTAACATCGCACCAGATGAGTGTGTGGCCGGCGCATTATACGATGCTATGAGCAAATCTAATGCAGACATTATCGTTGCACCGCAATATACGGTCGCACAACAAGGTCTGTTGTGTTTTAAAAACAGATGTTTATATGGCACAACCCATGTCATTGTCAGCGGTTATGCCGGTTCCATCACATCTATAAAAGACAAAGCAACATCGGCCAAATAATAATGGACAGAAAGGATATTTTGTAATGAACAAAATAAAAATCCCTGTGGTATGTCTGGGACTGCTTACGCCTAATCTGGTGCAAGCAGCGACTTGTATGGATTTCGATAAAAACCTTAAACTGATTGAATATGAATGTGATAACAGTATTCAATATTCTACGAACGATATAAGTATCAACTCAGAATTCGCTGATACAGAAGTGCGACTGATACTACGTGGTGCCATAAGCCCGATAAACAACCAGTCAATCAAAATAATCCCCGATTATAACCCTGAAATAGGGGAAGGTCCCAGACAATTAAAAACGTTTAGTGTTGATACGAGCTATTCCGCTGGACTTGGGGTTAGAATGGCGAAACCAAATTCATGGTTTCAAGACATAGAAATCGGAATCATGCAATTCAACGGACTGGCGACACGCTATACCCAATATGATAAGAGTATGACCTTTGACGCTACGGCATACACACTTTCATATAATCTGGGTTATAATATCTATAAGCGGGTAAACCTATATGCCACCGCAGGAATTGCATATTCTGAATACAGTGCATCTGATAGTATTAACTACGATGGTCATGAAACATCACAATCGACACTCTGGGTAAAAGTTGGGGCTGGGCTGGAGTTCGTGGTGTTAAATTGGCTTAATCTATATGCTGAATACTCATACTATATGGATATAGGCAATGATGACAAATTCTGGGTAGCTGGCAATTTTGATATACAAAGTTTGTCTGTAGGGCTAAAAGCATTGTTCTAAACAGTTATAAAGCCAGTGGATTTATACCCACTGGCGAAGAATAATCTATACCACTTGTTTGACATTGCCACGTAAAGCGAATTGTGTTATACCCTTGTTCTCAATTTTATAAACTCTATTGAATATGTGTTTCATAGGACTGGGTTTAAGGTCAAATAATTCCCTGCTAGTGATAATCCTATCACTATCGATATTCAGCCTCTTATTAGCCGTCAATTCTTTTGTGCAATAATTAACGGCTCTTTCTGGGGTTTCTTCCAGTTTTAACATATGTAAAGAATACCTGTTTAGTTTATGGGTATTCCAAACACTAGAAAGCGCATCGTCTATCTGTTTTTCAGTAAATTTTTCAAGCGTTCTCGGGTTATTTTTAAGGTTCATTGGAATATGAAAATGCCAGCCTGTTGACATACCATGCTCGGCAAATGCAATAAACTCCACAGGAACCGCATACCAATAGCGTCCTATGAGATAATACTCAAAAGACTTCATAAGCCGTCTTAACCGTTCACGGGCGATAAACAGGTTGCTGGTTTTCAGGTGTTCTGGAAACTGAACAGACATGAGATGTGTGGGGTTTATCTCTCTATAAACCCATGTTGTAATCTCATTCTGTGCATACTTGGTATCGACTTTGTCGTGATATAAATTCTCCCCATTAAAACTCATAAGCATCATACACCTCACTGTTTCGTTTAGGGTATAACGTATGACATAGGGTATTTTAATACTCTACTATTTTCAATACGTTAAGACAAGCAACAACACTGGCATGGTCATGGTGAACACTTTGCCAACAAAGCTACTTTACGGATACCCTAAAACCTTTACGTTTAAAAATAGTAGATGACGTATATCTTGCAGATATCCACTCTGCCAGATCCCGGACCGCGACATTATCGCCGCTTTCGTCAGTACATATAGTGCGATGTTTCCGAATTTCAAGGGACAACTTGTGTTTTTTATGAAAAAGAGTATAATTTTTTCTGTTCGCCCCAATCTGATGGAGCGATGCAAAGGCTTGCGCCAGGTTTTGCACATACGTAAAGCGATAAAACGCCACGGCTGGCTTTCCCTTTTAACAAGCCCCCGCAAAACCGATGCGAAACGCTTGCAGCCATATCAACCATTATCCATTATTCAGAATCAGTTTTTCTATTTCTGTTGACATCTGTTTCAGTCTGTCATCATAATGAGTTCGAAAATAGGACACAAAGGTCAACCACCCTTCGCGTCTGTGACGCTTCGGGTGGCAAGCCGGAGCGGAACAGTTCACGCGAAGGAGTGCCACACGAAGTTTTAACGAAGTGTGGCAGACGCACTTGTATCTATTAGCCCGCCATTCGGCGGGTTATTTTACAGAGCGACTTGACGAGATAAAACCATTATTCTATCATATTATCATGTTTTACGTTTATTTGATAAAAAGCATTTCTGTACCAGGCCAAAAATACATTGGTATGACAGACGATTTACCAAACAGATTGAAACAACATAATGCAGGTTATTCCTTTCATACAGCAAAATACAAACCATGGCAACTGGTAAATTATTTTGCATTTTCTAGTCGGCACGCTGCTGCCGAATTTGAGCAATATTTAAAAACTGGGTCTGGCTGGGCATTTGCGAACAAACATTTTTGGAAATAAATGCGCCGCGCCGCGGGAATTGAGTGCGCCCCAACCACCCTTCGCGTCTGTGACGATGCGCTGGCAAGCCGTAGCGGAACAGTTCACGCGAAGGGGCGCCACACGAAGTTTTAACGAAGTGTGGCAGACGCCCATGTGGCGTTTTTATTTTTGGTTCGTGGCCACAGTTCGCAGCCCGCAACGAACGTTGCCGGTTCGAAAACAAGTAGGCGAGACAAGCGATAGCGCAGTCGAGCCGTCACGGTTTCCCCGCGGCCGCCCCGCGCCTGTTTAACGGTACTTTCCAATTTTTTTTGCGCGTTTTAATAATTCTGCCTGGGCCGTATTAACACGATCATTTACTATATCTGCCATAAAAATCCCTTTGGTTATATTATGATTTATTATGTGCAATTATATCAAAAAATATCGATACAATGTAAAAGCATATATAAAACACACAACACGTGTTGACAATTTGAGATTTTTGTACTATACTATGTTAATAACAAAGTAAACAAAGGAATTATTTATGAAAAAATCTGTATTAAATAAATTACTGGTTCGTGGTGGCGCAACGGTGGCGGGACTGGCGGTACTGGGCGCGGTAATGATGGTGTACATTACGACATATGGCGAACCGGAATACAATCCAAAGAAAATTAACGAATTGCGCAACTTTGCCCGTCCGGACGCCGAAGAAGCATATCGCATCGCACGCAAAAACGCGATTAAAAACGGACGCACAAACGCAGAACGCACCGCACAATACAAACAATTAAGCCAGAAAATCGAAAAACTGGAACAGGTATATGATTATTCTGATGCGGTGCTGCAATCGGCATATGAACAACGTGATTCTGTCGAAAGCGAATTTATTAATCATGCGCTGAACACGGACCAAGATTTTATTGCGGCTGAAAAACGCTTAAAAAACATTTACGGCAAAATTGAAAAACTGCGCCAGGACAGTGCGGATGCCGCCGAAATCCAGAAATTACCGTTAAAGGTTCGTTTTAACAACAACTATGAAACACTGCGTGGGGATGTAAATAAATTACTGATAAAGTATCACCAGCACCGGTTAAACAAACTGCGCGCTGATTTAAAAGAAACACAAAACGAAAGATAAAAAAATGCGCCGTCTGGCGCGTTTTTTATTTTACATTTGCAAAACAGCAAATTATTGCGTAATATTACCCGCGTTATGGTCCCATCGTCTAGCGGTTAGGACACCGGATTCTCATTCCGGCAACACGGGTTCGATTCCCGTTGGGACTGCCATAATTTTAAAAACTTAAGCATATTGACTATTGTAAATTTTGTATTATGGTATAAATGCGATTTAACAAAGGTAAAACAGTATGCAATCTGAATTCAATAAAAATAAATTTATCATGCCGACCGCACTTGCCGTGCTGGCGATGGTTATTTTTACGTCATGGGTGATGTCTTATGATACACCACGCTATAACAAATTTGAAATGAATCGTGCAAAATGGGAAAACCGTGTTGCCCAGCGCGAATACAAACGCGTGTACCAGGCAACATGGAACGCCAGCCGCGATACACTGGATAATAATGCAGACTATGCGGCGTTGCACAAGACGTTGAACAAACTGTGGTATACATTGATATATTCCGAACGACCAGACACAGATTTGTTCAAAGCAAATGTACAACGCTTTAATACATTGAAATCACATGCACGGGTCGTTTCCAACAGATTGCGTTACGAATATATGAAATCAAACCCAGAACTTATACGCGCAAAACAAAGACTGGACGCCAGTGAAAGACGTTTGGCACAATTGCGGCGCGACAGCCTGGCTGTGGATTCTATACAAAAAATACCACAACAAACACGCTGGGAAACAAACTGGGCAAAGATAAAACGCGATTTCCCGTGGATTAATTTTAATTCACAAAAACAACGATAAATAAAAAACGCGCCAAATTGGCGCGCTTTTAACATCCACATTGGATAAAGTTATTTGATTAAAATAACTTGAACTTGTAATTCGTGCCAGCACGAACTGTGACGTCCGCGGATGAAAACCCAGCACCCGCATTAACAGACCAATCATCTGTTAAACCAATTGCGAACCCGACCGCCCCCAGCTAAACCAGGAACCACATCCCTTTACCATAAATTGGTGATTATTAATTATATAAACGAAAGCAAAATTATACATTTTTTAATGTATCGCGCGCCGCTGTTAACAAACTGATTACCAAATCCAATTGCTGGACATCTGGCTGGCGGACATCATTATGACGCACAGACGCCACCCCAGCCCCAGTCGTCGCGCCTTCATTGTTCATTGCGCCAACAAAATCTTCGGCCGATGCAGGAAAATTACCATCACGTAATAACTTTTTAACGCCCGCAATGGTCAAACCATGTTTATACAGTAAATCACGAATTACAATTAATCTGTCAACTGTATCAGTGCGATAATAACGCCGACCGCCCGCACCCGTTGTCGGACGGATAATTACCGGGAATTGTTTTTCCCAATAACGCAGGGTATGTGCTGGCACAGACAGACGTTTTGATACCTCGTTTATTGACGCAAAATATTCACTATCCATGACAACACCCCCATTTGTTTTTACTGTGCGGATTGTTCTGCAACCTCGGATTCAACTTCGGATTCTTCGCCTTCGTCGCTAAGTATCGATATCGCAGACACAACACGTTCATTTTCAGCCGTACGGAACAATGTCACGCCCGCAGTACTGCGCCCTGCAATACGGACATCACGCACAGGCGTACGAATTATCTTGCCCCCATCGGTTACCATAATAATATCATTATCATCAGCAACCGGGAAAGAACCCGCCACCGCCGTATTTTTACCGCCCAGTTTAATGTTCGTAAACCCGCCACCACCACGGTGCGTCGTACGGTATTCATACGAACTGGTGCGTTTACCAAATCCGTTTTCTGACACCGTCAAAATAAACTGTTCGTTGGCGGCCATACGTGCCATTTGTTCATCGGTTAATGTTAATGTTGTTGCTTCTTCTTCGCCATCGGATTCTTCTTCTATCCCCGTGGCGGCACGACGTGCAGCACGCGATTGTTTAATATATGCGGCGCGTACAGCGGCATCAGATTCACCGTGGTTCAGCATTGCCATGCCAATGATTTTATCATCCGCACCCAATGTCATTCCGCGCACACCCGTTGAATTACGTCCTGCAAACACGCGGATTTCCGATACAGGGAATCGTATGCAACGACCGCGATATGTTGCCAAGAATACATCTTGGTCGCTGGTACACGGCAGCACAGAAATCAAACTGTCCCCGTCGTCCAATTTCATCGCAATCTTGCCATTTGCACGAATTGAATCAAAATCAGATGTGCGATTGCGACGCACCGTACCAGACGCCGTTGCAAACATTAAATAATGTTCTTTGCCAGATTGGCGCGCGTTGGCCACGTCTTCTTCGGGTACAGGCAATATTGCCGTAATTGTTTCGCCGTTTTCCAATGGCAGCAGATTCACCAGTGGACGCCCCTTGGCCGCGGCGGCCGCTTCGGGTAATTTATAGGTCTTTAATTTATAGCACAGACCACGCGAACTGAAAAACAGCAGTGGCGTATGAGTGTTTGCCACGAATACCTGGACCACGTAATCGTCGTCTTTGGTTGCCATGGCATTACGGCCCTTGCCCCCGCGTTTTTGTGCACGGTATGTATCCAGCGCAACACGCTTGATGTATCCAGTATTAGATACCGTGATAACCATATCTTCGCGGGCAATCAAATCTTCGATATCAATATCTATTTCTGCATCAGAAATTTCGGTGCGACGATCGCTGGCCCAATTGTCGCGGACCATTGTTGTTTCATCGCGAATAATTTGAATTATGCGTGCATGACTGCCTAAAATATCCAGCAAGTCTTTGATTTGCGCGCCCAATTCAACCAAATCCGCATGCAATTTTTCACGTTCCAACCCGGTCAAGCGATGCAATTGTAATTCCAAAATTGCACGGGCCTGGTCTTCGGACATATAGAACATGCCGTCTTTGTATTCTGTGTTTGGATCATCTATTAACTGGATATAATTTTCTATATCCGATGCACGCCAACCACGCGCGACCAACGCCGCACGGGCCGCATCTGGTGATTCACTGGACTTAATCAATTCAATTACTTCATCCAGATTACCAACCGCCACCGACAGCCCCAGCAACGTATGCGCACGATTACGCGCACGATTCAAGTCAAAAATTGTGCGACGACGAATAACCTCGCACCGGAAATCTATGAACGCGTCCAACACACCACGAATGTTAAACAGCATCGGACGGCCACGATTCAGCGCCATCATGTTGACCGGAAAATTCGTCTGCATTTCTGTGTACTGGAATAAATGATTCAGTACAACATCTGGAATCGCATCACGCTTTAATTCAATAACGATACGCAGACCTTCCTTGGACGATTCATCGCGAATTTCAGATATTCCCTCTATCCGTTTTTCTTTGCTTAATTCAGCAATTTTTATAATCAGTTGCGATTTATTTACCTGGTACGGAATTTCGTCCACAACAATCGCTGGATGATCGTGGAACGTTTCCATGTGCGTTTTGGCCCGAACAATAATAGAACCACGCCCGGTGGTATGCGCCTTGTACGCGCCGGCACGCCCCATGATAACCGCACCGGTTGGGAAATCAGGTCCCGGAATAATGCCAAACAATTCATCATCTGTCAGGTTTGGATTATCTAAGATTGCCAAAATTCCATTACAAATTTCACCCAGATTATATGTTGGGACATTTGTTGCCATACCAACCGCAATCCCAGAACCACCGTTCACCAAGAAATTAGGAAACTTGGTCGGCAAAACAACTGGTTCTTGTAATGTACCGTCAAAGTTCGGTTGCCAATCAACCGTATCCTTGTCCAGGTCATCCATCATAGATGCGCCCAGTTTGGAAAGTCTGGCTTCGGTATAACGCATGGCCGCGGCCTTGTCCCCGTCGCGCGAACCGAAATTACCCTGGCCCTGGACCAGCATTTCGCCCATCGAAAAATCTTGGCCCATGCGGACCATGGCTTCGTATATAGAACTGTCGCCGTGTGGATGGTATTTACCCATAACATCACCCACAATACGTGCGGATTTTACCGTCGGCTTGGTCGCAGGTGCAACATCATTCATCACATACAATATGCGACGATGTACAGGCTTGCACCCGTCACGAACGTCTGGCAAAGCACGATCGACAATGACCGACATTGCATAGTCCAAAAAGCTGGTACGCATTTCATGTTCCAGCGATGATTGCGGTATGCGAATATCGCTGACTTCGTTAATATTATTTGTTTCAGACATACTCAAATTTCCCTTGCTTTCTAACAATTGCAGAATAGCAAATTTTTGCACTTTTGGTCAAGATATAAACCCTAAAAAACACATTGACAAAATAAACATTTGTGAAATAATAATTACACTATGACAAAATTTACAGATATTTTATCAGATACCAAAGATGCCGCGAACAATATCCAGGAAACATGCAACTACAGAAACGTACTGATGCGGATTTCATTATGTTTGACGCGGTGGAATTTGGGGCAGATGACGCACCTGGTAAAAATCAAAGATAAATTGATTAACAATTTGCGACAATTATCGCGATAAAGATGGGGGCAAAAATGTTTTTACCATTATGGCGTTTGTTTGTTGCACTGTTTACATATTATTTGTTTTTAGAGGCACTGAAAAAATTTGGTTTGGTAAAATCTAAATAAAAAGGTTGCGTTTTCGAAAAACGTGTGATTAAATATATCGGCAAAAGGATTTAATTATGGCAACAAAAAGAACATATCAACCGTCAAAAACACGTCGCGTGCGTACGCACGGATTTCGTGAAAAGATGGCAACAAAATCTGGACGTGCGGTTTTGAACCGTCGTCGTGCGGTTGGCCGCAAAAGACTGGCGGTCAGCGCAGTGAATTAAAAAGCGCCCAACAGGGCGTTTTTTTTCAAAGCGCAAATTTCAAAATGCAAAGTGCAAATGTGGTGTCGCGATGCGACAGCATTATTTACCTGGACCCCGTGGTCTGCATCCACCCGCGCGACACGTCGCGCGGGGCCCGG
>JADINC010000005.1 GCA_017694255.1 Candidatus Enterousia avistercoris
TCCTGGATCACAGTATGTTGCGATACACGTGCCCCACTTGTTTTCGCGATGATTCCATTCGCGAACACCAGTTCCGTTTTCAACATTGCACTGTTGAACATCAGATACACACGCATTTCCAGAAACATGGAATCCATACTCGCATTCCTGGACTGTACAGGCCCCGAATCCACCACGTTGGAAATCCCATTCTTGGACAGAATATTCCGCATTAGGCATTGTGCAATCTTTAAAGTTATATTCGCACTGGTCGCCATTCGGGTGATAGTTTGCCGTACAAGACGCCACCTGGCAATTTCCGTTTGGCTTATACGACAGTGCATGTTCACGATCGCACGGTGTGCATACGCCATCAATCATTTCTTGATCGCTGGCGCATGTTTCGATACATTCGTTGCCCACAATCATGCACGGTGTTCCATCAGCCATTTCACCGCGATATTGGCACAACGCATCGTAGTATACCTGTTCGTCCAACGGTATTGCTGTTGCGCCACCATTCAGCGGATAAGATTCGCATGTTTGATAGCACATCTTGGAACTGGTTGCACCACTGTCAGACATCGACCAATCACCATTGCCCAGTGCCGCACAACTGAATTCTGTTTCCGAACCATCACAGTATGATCCAGCCGAACATTCCGTACATGCGTCGCCATTTAACAGGTATCCTGCAACACAGCGTGTTATTTCGCATGTATTATCGCCATCCATGTACTCGCGTCCTTCGACCGTGGCGACATTTTCGCCCGCCACACATTCGCGATAGCATTCATTTATGCTCGACATACCTTCGTCAGACAGAGAATACTGGCCACGTGTTTCGGTATAGCAAGACTTTGCCACGCCTCCGGTACAGAAACTGCCAGCCGGACAGATATCACATTCTCCATCATTGATGTAATATCCTTCGTCACATGTGTTCACCATACACTCACCACAGTCCTCGTAATCCGACCCGTCATAGTGGCATGTCTGGACCCCAAATCCCGAACCCATCTGGCACGGAACATTTGTCAAATAACATGCGGTATTTTCACTGGCGCCGGTTGTTTCGGTCAAACCGTCGTTCGGGCATTCTTCACGCACGCCATCCGCACAGAACGACCCAATCGGACATATTGTGCACGCGCCATTATCGACATAGTACCCATCGTTGCACATATCCATCACGCACGCATCGCAATCCGTATATCCGCTGTGTCCATCATAGTGGCACGTTTGTGTACCTGTGCCGTGTTCAGATGAACAAGACATATTCGTCTTATAGCACATGGTTGAATCCGTCGCGCCACCATCCGTTGTACCGCCATCTGGGCACAGGATTGGTTCTGCGGAATCTGGCGGGCAATATGACCCAACCGGGCACGCGTCTGCATCCGCCCACACGCACGATGGATTTTCCCCAGGGCTGTTTTGTGGCTTGTAATTTTCATCGCATTCCGCCACATATTGGCACGCCGCGTATTCCGCGCCGTCATAGTACGGCTTACTGGTTGTGCTTAAACTGGCCGAACCATTTGTGATATCCAGTGTCGGTTCACACACACGATAGCACTGTGTTTCTAATTTCGCGCCTGTGTCAGACGTACCACCAACTGGGCATGATTTCAGCACACCGCCGGCGCAATATGAACCCACTGGGCAAATTTCGCATTCACCGCCGTCATTATAATACCCGTCATTACATGCCCCCAGGTTGCACACACCACAGTCGGTATAGCTGTCTGCATCTGCGTCGTAATTACATGTCTGGGTCCCAGTTCCGTTGCCAACAGTGCAGGGCATATTAGTCTTAAAGCATTTTTCACTGCTGTTTGCACCAGCTGTGGATTGGCCTCCGTCCGGACATGCTGTTTGGATACCTGCCACACAGTATGAACCGGCCGGGCATGTTTCTGGTTCGTATTCAGATTCCCCACCTGGGCACACAACGCCATTTTCACATTGTGTACATGTTGCGCTGGCGGTGCCAACATTTTCTGGGACATATCCAGGGTTACAGGATACATTATATGTACATGCTGGATACGATGAACCATTATAGTTAACTTTCCCAGATACAGGCGTTGTTTGGCCACCTGTTATGCTGGAACCTGAACACGTCAGATAGCACGCCGTGCTGGCACTGTTGCCGGTGCCGTCGGTTGTACCGCCACCCGGACATTGTGTTCCGCATCCTGTCTGGTCCAGTGCCACATTGCCAACCCCTGGGCAGTACCAACCCTTTGGACAGTCTTCATAATCACTGCCATTATAGTATTGACCAACTTTACATTCTGTTGCCGTCTGGGACCAGCATGCGTATATCGTCTGGGCCCCTGTAAATGTCATTTCTGAATCGCCACTGGTACATCCAGATGTTGTACCCCAACCAGTAAAGACCCAGTTTTCACGCACCAGCCCATCACCATCAGGCAACTGGCACGATACGCCATGCTGGCACTGTTGTGTTGCATCGGTTGTACCGGTTGCGCCGTTCACAGTACCGCTGCCACCATTTTTGTTCAGCGTGATTGTGTATGTATTCAGTTCGCATGCTGCACCATCATCAGATTTATGATATCCAGTATTACATTCGAATGTATATTCACACACCGATTCTGCGGCACTGCACGAACCACTGTTATAGTATTCCGTGCCACTGGTTGACGTTTCTGTATAATCGCATCTAGCATTGTCTGGACATGCTGGTTCTTCGCATGCGCGTGTACAGTTTTTATAGCACATGTTTTGTCCACCAGCCGTTCCTGCGGATAACGGATATTCCGCTGGGCACGCCAAACACATATTCGAACTGTCATAGTAATTCGGATTTGGCACAACACTGGTTATTGGTTTTGTGCAGTCCAGTGAATCTTCACACGCGGTCTTTACCGATCCAGAATAATATGTTTCACGCACACATGTTTCTGGTTCGCATGTCCCCAGTTCGAACGATGCACAGTTTTCTGGCAACGATGGCGACACTTGTTCCCCAACCAGTTCTTCTTGTTTCAGACACAAATCTTGCGATGTTGCAGCCGGGCCATCACGATAGTCTTCTGGACATTGTGTCCGGCCACCTGTTGTGCCTGCGGGGATTTCGGCACCCACACCAAAGTACCCATCGCCAACCGATACGCATTTCCCAGATGCTGTTTCAACATATTGACCCGCCGGACAAACGATTGTACAAGATGCACTTTCTGCGTGATCGGCCGCATCTGGTCCACTGTTGGAATATCCATCGATACATGGTGTGCATTCCGCTGCACCTGCCGCAGACCACATATTATCCCCACACACAGATTTATTCTGTTCCGGCGCACCATAGTCAATGGTTGCCGCTGGACATACGAACCCTGCAGAGCATTGTTCAACAGCGTATTGGTGATCACCCGTTGACACAATTGTGCTACCTGCTGGGACTGCCGCTTGACACTGTCTTATATGGGCCTTGCCATCAACAGTGTCATCCTTGAAGGGATCTGGGCAGTCATATTTTTTTGCATCCTCACAGTATGTTGCGCCAGTGCATTGGATTTGGTCTTTACATTGAACACCAGGTTGTGATGGACTGCATGAGCTTGCATAATATCCTGTATCAACAGTTCTGCATTCTGTTGCACCTTGGGCACTGAATGTAAAGTTCTGGCATGATTCACATAAATCTGGTTGACCATAGTACGCCTTATGCGCTTCGATTGCGGTTCCCGCCGGGCAAGACGCCATCTCTGTACCATCTGTGCCACCACGATATTGCCCCCCTGGAACATCGATATAGCATTCTGTCTCTGCCTTGGCACCCGTTTCAGATGTATAATCTGTTGGACATTTTTTCTGATTTGAATAGAAGTGTCCTGGTCTACCTTGCGCTGCAACACAATAACTACCTGCGGCGCATACAGCAAGACCACCCCACGTTGTTGCCGAGTTAACAGTATAACCAGCATCTATATTAACAATACATTGTGATATTGATGATTTACCATCTGTTTCATCATCCACGAATGGTTCTGGACAGTCTTTCTTTTCACCGTCTTCACAATATGTGGTACCTGTACACTGTGCTTGGCCAGTACATGCGCGTCCACGGAATGATGGGTCGCACCCTGTGACGTAATAGCCCTCGTCTGGTTGTTTGCACGACGTTGCGCCTTCGCCAGAATATGTAAATTGATTACAGTGGGAACATACATCTGGCACATTATAATACGCCTTGTGTGTTTCAGAATACGATCCTGGTTCACATGGGAGATATGAAGTACCTGTTATACCAACACGATAATTTCCACCCGTAATCAGTATATAACATCTTGTTAAAGCCGTCGCCCCCGCGTCGGATGAATAGTTAGGTGGACATGGGGTATGACCACCAGTGCTGCTGACCATGCCTGCGCTGACGGTGTGTGCCGGACATGCGTACCCAATATCACATTCAACGGGTTTTGCCGCATCTGCTACATCTATATAATATCCAGCCGGAACATCCATTTTGCAGTCTGCTTTTTGCGATTTCCCTGGTTCCGTATTATCATCGTAACCCGCCGGGCAATAATTCACTTCACCATTCATACAATACATCCCAGAATCACATTGTTTTTGTTCCTTACATCCACGCGCAGAACCTGATAGTATTGGATCTGGGTACGCACCCTCGCAATTATATGCACGATATCCTGGTTCAACCTGGTGCTCTATACCATCCGTGCAATAAATATCGTCGCCAAAACATTGCGCCATAGATTTACATCCTGTGCCATTTGATTCACATTGTCTTGCAGCGTATCCATCCTGGGGGGTGCGACAGTAGTCCATAACACCGTCATACGCCTTGTGTCCCATACTATATGTGCCAGCTGGACATTTTGCGAATGTCTGTCCCGTTGTTCCCACGCGATAATGCCCCGCCGGCACATATATATAACAATCTGATTTTTCACCTGCGCCCGCATCTGATGTATAACCCTGGGCACAGCGCGTCTGCGGGCCGACCATCCCATATGACGCCAGTCCACCTGGACAATAATATCCTGTCTGACACTCTACAACCTCCTTTGAAGAATTAACATATTTGCCTGCCTCTACCAATTTTGCACATTGACTTTCATATGCTAATCCCGGTGTTTGATTATCTCTATAACCTTCTGGACAGCTAAAAATCCCCCCGTTTTGACAGTAAGAACCAACCGGACATTGTGTTTGGCTGCGACATTGCTCATAGTTAGCAATTGGACCTGCTTGCGTACCACTAGCACCACATCTAGAAGGATAATATCCTGGCTTTACTTCATAACGTTGACCGCCTGTACAATAATACGCTTTCCTTGTACCATTATCAAATCTGCACATTGATTGGCCAGTGCAGTTATCTCCGCCTTCGCCACATCCTGTTGAATAATACCCCTCTTGTGGTGTGACACATATACCAACGGTGGTGTGTGAATATTTATAATCTGTACATGCCGGACACGCCACAGCCGCCGGGGCTGATGCAGGTTTCCCAGTTCCGCCAGGACATTTTAGCCATATTGCGTAAACTGTTAAATCACTGGTTGGGTTATCTATTTTGAAAACCGCTTCGCCAGAGCTTGCACCAGAATCTGTTGACCAGCCCATCAGAGTATATCCAGCGCGCCCATAAGTATTTGATGCCGTTCCTTTGTCCAATTCGCATGTACCACTTGTTGTAGAGCATGTCTTTGGCGATGGGGTAGTTCCTGTGCCACCATTTAAATTATATGTTATGGTAATTTCTTTTTTCTTTGGGCATGCCAGTCCACCATCACAAACATATCCCGCTGGACATGATACACATGAATTTCCTGTTGCTAAATCATCTTCGACCAATATTGCGCCATTCCAATTACTGGAACCGCAATCAGATAAATATGTATTTTTTGCACATGATACATATGTCTTGTATGTTGGGCATGTATATGCCGCCGACATAGCATTTCTAACAAATGCACACACAAATAATACTGTTAAAAAGCCCAGAAATTTGCGAATTTTTCCCATAACTTCCCCTCTTTTATATATCATGATAGAAAAAATCACCAATATTGCGCAAGAGAAAAAATAAATTATTTCCAATCATATATAAAAAATCCGCCAATGGCGGATTTTATTTTCATATTAAACTGTGTCCGGTCATTTCCGATGGCTGGGGCAGTTCCAACAATTTCAGTATTGTTGGGGCTATATCACTCAGCCCGCCATTATGTACCACGTGCGCATCATTTGACACGACAATAAAGTTTACCGGATTGGTTGTATGCGCCGTCCACGGCAGATTATTTTTATCGTCCCACATTTTTTCTGCATTACCATGATCGGCCGTGATTAAAACTGTCCCACCCAGTTCCAACACCGCGGGCACCAATCGTGCCAGTTGCGCATCCAGAAATTCCATCGCGCGTATGGTGGCGACCTGGTTACCGGTATGTCCAACCATATCACCATTTGCCCAATTTAGTATTACAACATCAAATTTTGATAATTGTGGCAACAGTGCATCTGTGATTTCGCCCGCCGACATTTCTGGTTTTAAATCAAACGTTGCAACATCTGGCGATGGAATCAGTATTTTTTCTTCGCCATCGAAATCAATATTGCGTTCTGCATCAAAGAAATAAGTTACATGATTGTATTTTTCTGTTTCGGCGATTCGCAATTGCGATTTACCATTCGCCGCCAGCACATCGCCCAACGTATTTTCAATCGATACGTCTGGCATCAGTGCAGGGCACTGTTCATTTAATCCTTCGCCATATTGTGAAAAACACAGCATTTCTGCGCCAGTGGCCAATATTGCGCGCACAATTTGGCGTGCACGATCACTGCGATAGTTTCCAAATAAAAATCCATCGTTTGCAGTAATTGGCACATCACCATCTATTACAGTTGGCTTGATAAATTCATCCGATTCACCACGCGCATATGCATCGCGCAATCCCGATTCAATTGTGTCGGCGTGATATTCCGCCTGGGCGCACGCAATCGCATTAAATGCCAATTCTGTGCGGTCCATGTTTTTATTGCGGTCCATTGCCCAATACCGGCCCGTCAGTGTGCCAAAGAATGCGCGACCATCTGCAAAATACGCACCCAGCGATTCGCGAATTAATTCAATGTATTTTGGCGCCGACTGGGGCGGGGTATCGCGGCCGTCTGCAATAAAATGGATACACAGTTTCAGCCCCGCGTCCAGCACCCACCGCGCAATAACCATCATGTCGCGCACATCAGAATGCACGCGCCCATCAGACATTAGCCCCGCCATGTGTACAATGCCACCACGGCCACGTACCGATTCGATAAAATTACGCAACGCCGTGTTATTTGCCCAGTTTTCCAGCTGAAACCGGCGCAAAAATTGATTTACCACGCGTCCTGCGCCCATTGTGATATGGCCAACTTCGGAATTTCCCATTGTACCATCGGGCAATCCAACCGCCACACCACTGGCATTTAATTGAGAGTGTGGATATTTATTTAATAATTCATGAAAGAACGGCATGTTCGCCATTTCAACGGCGTTATGTGGCGTGTTTGCTGCGATTCCAACACCGTCCATAATGCATAAAACAACTGGTTTTGTCATATTTTCCCCTTGGATTAATTCGGCATGAATTTAACACATCAGTTTTTTGATTGCAAAAGAAAAAGAAAAAAGGTATAAATACACTTATAAGTATAGGATGTATTTCATACACAACCAAAAGATGAAAAGATGAGTGGTAAAGCATTTGTTCCCAGCGCAGTAGATTTGCATATCGGTCAACGTATGCAATTACGTCGCGTTATGATGGGCATGTCGCAAAAAGACCTGGCAAAGGTTTGTGGCGTTACATTTCAACAAATTCAGAAATATGAAACTGCGGGTAATCGTATATCTGCGTCGCGCCTGTTCGCGCTTAGTACCGCGCTGGAAACACCCGTTTCATTCTTTTTCCAGGGACTGCCGGGTAATATGCCCGAACCAAATCGCAGTGGCCGCATTTCGCGTGTTTCAGAACAAAAGCCTGATGATCCATTGGCCAAAAATGAATCACTGGAATTAATCCATCTGTATTGGAAATTACCAAATGATGACCAGCGCAAATTAGTAATGAAAATGTTGCGCAGCTTGATTGGCAACGAATAAATTATATGTTTTTATTTTATTTAAAAAAATGCGCCATCGGCGCATTTTTTTGTATACTATTTAATCCTGCTATTACGGAACTTCATTATCATTATATAATGTATAATCCCCAATGTGTACAGTCCCTATATTGCCATTTGTGTCCAGGTTTCCATAAAATTCCCGACCATCAACGAACACATTCAGCGTACGTGATGTCCCACGTGTAGAACGCAACAAAATCCTTTTGTCGCCGATATGCAGTATTCTGCCACAATCACCGGGATCATCTGCATTTTTACCACCGCCAAATGTGTAATACCCCCGCGGACACGACGAACAACTGCCTACGGCCGTGCCATCACGTTTATAAGTATTGTCTGGACACGGTTCCCAAACCGCATACAGTGTTGTATTACGACTGTATGTTCCAGAAAAGCCGCCACTGGTGGCCTCGTCATTTGTGGACCAACCTATCAACCGGTATCCATCACGATTAAAATAGGCTGAGTTCCCGGCATTTAAAGTACAGGACTTATTCTGGGCACACGTTGTACTTGCTGGCGTGGTTCCTTCACCACCATTTAAATTGTACGTAATTGTTACCGCTGGACACTTTGTGCCACCTGCGCATGTTAAGCCAGATGGACACTTCAAACATGCGTTACCAACGGTCAGGGCAGTACTGGCCAACGTCCGACCATCATAAGTCGAACCGCAATCGTCTATGTACTTTCCTGCAGCGCAACTGGTATATTTCTTATATGCAGGACAATTATAATATGTCACTGCCATGGCGTTGCCGACCATAACCAGCATCAGTAAACATACTAAATATCGCAAAAACTTTGACATTCTTCCCGCTTTCTTATCTCTTTTGTATAATATTCTACGAAAAAACATATATGTGTTGCAAGTAAAAAAATCCCCTGTTTTTTTAATTTTAATTGAATTCCGACAAAACTGTGTTAAACTGGACAGCGCAGATGGACGGGGCATAGCTGGCTGGGGATAACACCAGCCGGAGGAAAGTCCGGACTGCTTGGGACAGCGTATCGGCTAATGACCGAGCGGGGCGACCCGACGATTAGAGCAACAGTGACGAAGCGATTGAAAAATATCGAGTGAAACGGGCAATCTCTGCGTGCAGCAACTTCAAATAGGCTCCCTATACAGGTCCCATGTTGGGGGCGGGTAGAAGGCTTGACATTTTGTGGTAACACATTATGCAGACTAATTATGCCCACTACCCCGGGGTGGTTGGAAACAACTGGCCCAGGGCAGAACAAAATCCGGCTTATAGTTCATCTGTGGAACCGTCCATCTGGGCGGTTTTTTCTTTTGATATAAAAAAACGCGCCATTGGCGCGCAAATATGTGGTGGGTTAGGTAGGACTCGAACCCACGACCAAAGCGTTATGAGCGCTCCGCTCTAACCAACTGAGCTACTAACCCACAAACGCCATTATATATTATTTGATTTTTGTTGCAAGTGGTTTTTGCATTATCTGCTTTATTTTTTATACTGTTTGTGCAACCATGACCAACATGAGGCCCGATTTACCCCAAATTTTAAACGATACCCAATTATCTGCGTTTAACACAATTGAACGCACTGGTTCGAATTTGTTAATTCTGGGGCCGGCGGGCACTGGGAAATCAACGTTTGTAAATTATCTAAAATCTGCGTCGAAAAAGCGAATTGTTTGTGCGTGTCCAACCGCGGTGTCGGCATTAAATGTTGGTGGCCAGACAATTCATTCGCTGTTTCAAATCCAGCCACGTGATTTTATAATGCCAGAATTGTTAAAACTGAAAGCAAAACCGCGCAATATATTAAATGCAACTGATGTATTGGTTATTGATGAAATATCTATGGTTGCGCCTGATTTGCTGGATGCCATTGATATACTGGCGCGAATGGCCCGACATAACAATGCGCCATTTGGTGGTATCCAGATTATTGCAATTGGCGATTTGTTTCAGTTGCCGCCCGTTATAACACGCGACGCCACTGAATACTATCGTGCAGAATACGGCCACGATAATGCGTATTTCTTTGACAGCAATGCATACAACCGCGCGAATTTTATCAGATATGATTTTGATTTAGTATACCGACAAAATGATGGTGCGTTGCTGGAAAACCTGCGTCGGTTGCGGGAAAATAATACAGATGCGTTAAATTTCTTTAATCACTGTCAAATATCTGATGCCGCCCGTCGCGAAAACGCGGTTATAATCACGCCGTTCCGCGCGGTTGCAGAACGAATTAACGCGTCGCGATTGGCGCAAATTAACGCCCCAGAAATATCATATATGGGGGAATTAAATGGGAACTTTTCTGAACGCGACACACCGGCCCCAATGAACTTGGTATTAAAGGTTGGGGCGCTGGTTGTTTTTGTTAAAAATGGCGATAAATGGCATAATGGTTCTATGGGTATTGTGCGCAATTTATCCGCGCGTGAAATTACGGTTGAATTATTAAATTCATCGCGCGATGTCGTGTCTGTTCGTCCAGAAACATGGCAAAAAATAGAATATGTTCGTGATGAAAATGATAAATTGCACGAAAATGAAGTCGGCAGTTTTAAACAATTTCCCTTGAACCTGGGATATGCCATGACAATCCACAAGGCCCAGGGTAAAACACTGGATGCGGTGGTCGTTGATATTTCGCGCGGTGCGTTCGCACATGGCCAGACGTATGTCGCATTGTCGCGTACGCGCAGTGCGTCTGATATGCATGTGGCATCGCCATTGCGTCCGCGTGATGTTATTTTTGATGATCGCGTCTTGAATTTTGTCGCCGCAAATCGCCCAGCATGATTTTGTACAACCGTTCGCCGTTTTCTTGTAATTGATTAAAGTCTACGATATCACCATTGACCAGTTTTGCAACCGACGGCAAATCTGGGGCCCCGGCAATCATGTTTTTCATGCCGTGTACCAGTGCGTTACGTTCGGCGGTAAATATCACGCGCCCATCGTGGGTCAATGGCCACGATGTGTCGGCCGAATACAATATGCCAGAATGATCGTGTTCTTGGAATGACATTTCGTTTAAATGGCCGGCGACAAACAGATTGCCATGCGCAAAATACGCCGGAATAACATCTGATGAATTTTCATCCATCCATCGTGCAAACATATTATTGTGATTTTGCATCATTGTGTCTTCGGCCGATGCGAACGACAGCGTCGTAAAATACTGGTTATCCAGCGGGGCGATTGGACTGTGCTGTATAACCAACAATTCTTGTTGAATGCGTCGTATGTCGCGCGGCGCAAACCCCATCTGAATCATATCGGCGTGCATGTACCGACCCATTTGCCAAATCGTCGATGCACCATGACAGTGTGCATAGAACATAATTCGATGTAACTTTTCAACAGTCTGGAAAATATTTGTTTTCATGTCATATTCGCTGACAATACGTGGACGCAGCAGAATATTATACAGCTGGACTACATAGTTCGCCGTTGGTTCATTACGGTTCATTGCGCGAATTGCATCGTTACGTTCTTGCTGTAATAATGGGTGTATGTCGTTGACAACGCGGCGACCGGCGATACGGAACTGTTCGGCACGTTCCAGACCCGGGGTGCGCGAACCAAAATCGTACACAACCGAATAAAAATCTATGCCGTTCAGGATTTTGTTTTCTTCGGCCAGGCGTTGTAACAAATTCGCATAAGAATTCGCGTCGCGTGGTGTGCGGGTTAATTCGCCACCAAACGCCACAATCGCAGGCGTGTCAGTGGGTACATGGTCCGCGTCTATGCACGCATATGGCGCGTCCGGGGAACGTGGTACGCGTTTAATCAGTTTTGCGCCACTGGGGATGTGTATGGTCATATGTTTTTCTCCATCACAATGGCATCAGTGCCGTCATAGTATTTGGGTCGTGTGCCGATACGCACGTATCCGTTATGTTCGTACAACGCGCGGGCAGGGGCGTTATTTTCTGCCACTTCCAGAAAAATTTTTGTTGCGCCGCGTTTTTTTGCGTCATTTTCAACCAGTGTTAACATTGCAGACGCAATTCCTGTGCCACGCGCATCAGGATGCACACCAATCGTGATAATTTCTGCCTGGTCCGCGACAACACGCCACACGACAAATCCATGTTCGCTGGCCATAATGTCACAGCCAGACTGTTTTAAGTCCGCGAAATCAGATACCGACCACGGTTTGTGGGGAAAGCAGAGTTTATGAAGATGTGCCAGTTCATTCAGCATGCTTGTTTTGTTCGACGTAACTGGGGCGCAAATACATCGGCACCACGGGTTCAGTGTTACCGTCTGCCAATTTTTTGCGAATAACAGGTATCGCACTGTTCAGATTGAATGGTTTGTGCCCAACGGTTCGCGGCCAATCCATCTGGCGCGATTCCAGTGTGTCAATATCCATTGTTTGCGGCGCCAGTCCATCTGCGGCAACAAAGAAATCACCGCGCCCCGAATCAATTGCAACAAATGCGTCTGGGGCGTCATGCAAATATAATTCGAATGCATTTATTGGTACCACCGGAATATTTAACCCCATGGCCAATCCCTTGGCATACGCGATGCCCAGACGGATTCCTGTAAAACTGCCGGGGCCGACAATAACGCCGATTGCTGTTATGTCCGACCATTTTGCGCCACATTCATTCAAAAATTTTTCTGTTTCCACGGGCAGGGCCACCGATTGCTTTTCTGTATCGACATGCTTATATTTGTCGTTCAAAACAAACTCTAACCCGGCCCCAGATGTATTGATTACCAGAATCATAGTACTATTTCCCTTATGCGCGCACGCCAAATCCTATGCGCTTTGCCATAACAGACGATTTGCGCGCCGCCAGTAATTCATCAATTTTTTGTATTGTAAATTCTGTTTTTACGTCTTCGCCGTCATTTTCCAGCAACGTCCGCCGCAACAATGCGGTTAATTCGCGTTGCAGTTCGCGTACACCTTGTTCTGATGTATAGTTATGAATCAGATAACGCAGCGCATCATCACTGATGATTATATTATCAACATTCCATCCCGTGTCATGTGCCGCGCGCGCGATCAAGTGTTCACGTGCGATTTGCACTTTTTCATCTTCGCTGTATCCCGGGATTTCAATAATTTCCATACGGTCTTTTAATGCGTTTGACATGTTTAAACTGTTTGCGGTTGCAATAAACAGAACGTTGGATAAATCAAAGTCAACCTCCAGATAATGATCACGGAACGATTTGTTTTGTTCCGGATCCAGTATTTCCAGCAATGCCGATTCTGGATCACCACGCCAATCGCGTCCCATCTTATCAATTTCGTCCAGAACAATAACCGGATTATTTGATTTGCAACGTTTCAGTGCATCCATAATACGTCCTGTCTGGGCACCGATATATGTTTTACGATGACCGCGAAAATGCGCTTCGTCTGAAATGCCCCCCAGTGATATCCGCTGGTATTTACGCCCCAGTGCATCTGCGATTGACCTGCACAAAGATGTTTTTCCAACGCCCGGCGCACCAACGAAACATAAAATACTGCCATGATTGCCACCGGTTTTTTTCATCACGGCGATGTGTTCCAGTATTCGTTCTTTGACGCCTTGCATTCCAGAATGTTGGGAATCCAATACCGCGCGCGCAGTTTTTAAGTCAATTGGCGCCACATCAGATTTTTCCCACGGCATGGCCAGCAATTCTTCCAGGTATGTTTTTAACAGTCCACCTTCGTTCGACATTGGGGACATGCTGCGCATGCGTTTCCATTCAGACATTGCCTTTTCTTTGGCGTCACGCGGCATGGCAGACCGTTCAATGCGTTTGCGCATATTAGTGGTATCCATTTCTTCGTCATCATCGCCCATTTCACGTTGTATGGCGCGCATTTTTTCTTGCAAAATTGCTTCGCGTCGACCATTTTCCATCTGTTGTTGAATGCGACGATTAATAGAATTTTCTATTTTTGCGGTTTCGGCCATCAAATTAACCTGTTCCAACAGCAAGACCAGTTTTTCCCGCCACGACGGCGCGCACAATATGCGTATGGCAACGTCTGTATCAATTTCGGCCGTCTGGATTACAGAGTCGATAAATGCCGGCATAGGGTAATTTTGAACAATTGAACGCAGTTTGTCTATTTTGAATTTTTTAGACATAGACAACGCCTGCATGTTTTCGGCCACCTTGTCCCGCAGTGCTAATGTTTGTTCAAAACCACTGTCGTCTGTAATTTCTATTGGCATTGTTTCAGCCATAAACAGGCCATTTTCCACGGTTATATCATGTAATTGCACCGCGTCAGTTGTTCTGATAATTGCGTGCAACGTACCATCCGGCAGGCGTAAAACCTGGGCAATGTCGCCAATGGTGCCAACATCATAAATATCATTTGGTGCCGTTGGGTATGACCAGCTGTGCTGGGCCGCGATAACCAGTTTTTGATTATGTTTTGTTGCCGCCTCGACACATGCAACAGACATAGGGTTATCGATATAAACCGGCACCGTCAGGCCCGGATGTACAACCAAATCACGAAATGGCAAAATATAATTTTTCATAGCGCTTTTAATATAAGATTTTTTTTATTGTTTTTCAAGGGCAATAAAAACGGTCCCCGTACCCCAGGGACCGCCCATATACAAACTAAAAATTAACGACGGCGCCCATTGTATCCATTATATTGTGCGCTGTTGCTGGAACGTTTTGATAAATAGCGCGCCGCAACCAATACCAGCCATTCAAACGATAACACGCCCAGCCATCCCAGTTTAACATCCCAACCCGGGACCCATCCCAATACATATACGATTTGCGCGACAAAAGACAAATACAAAAATCCGAACATTCCTGTAAAGAATACCTTTTTCACTTTTCCAAACATAATTTCAGCCCTTTGTTAGTTATAATTTTATTTTAAAGCAGGCTGGGTTTCTGTTGCCGGGCACCCAGCGGCCCCGCAATGAAGCTATAACAGATATAATCAACAATCGCCAATTATATCAAAACGCCAATTAGGCAGCCATTGCAAGGCGAACATTGTCGTTCGCAGCGATTCTATCGCCATTCAGTTTTTATTTGGCTTTTAACGACGCCATGTCGGATTCAACCGATTTGCCTTTACTTCGCCTGTCGAAACTATGTCAGCCCCATATGTTTTATTGGTGGAGCTGTGGGGTACCGCCCCCCAGTCCAAAACGACTATTCCGCAACGGATTCAGAATCATCATCGTTTTCACGACGCTGATAATTATAATATTTTATGGTGGCAAATGCAAGTTTTTAAGTTATAATCACAAAAAGAAATGGAAAAGCGATGAAGTTTTTAGACAAGGCGAAAATTCATATCAGGGCAGGTGATGGCGGCAACGGCAGCGCCAGTTTCCGGCGCGAGAAATATATCGAATTCGGCGGCCCCAACGGTGGCGATGGCGGCCGTGGCGGCGATGTTATATTCCGTGCGGTGCCAAATGTAAACACGTTAATTGATTACAGGTTTAAAACGAATTTTGCCGCGGGGCGTGGCCAAAATGGCATGGGTAAAATGCGCACTGGCGCGTCGGGCGAAACATTGATTTTGCCGGTGCCGACCGGGACCGTAATATTATCTGAAAACGAAGAAATAGAATATGCCGATTTAAACGTTGATGGCATGGAATATCTGGCGGCACGTGGCGGTAATGGCGGGTGGGGCAATCTGCATTTCAAAAGCCCGACAAATCGCGCCCCGCGCCAGGCAAACGACGGTCTACCGGGCGAAGAACGCACGGTCGTGTTGCGTCTGAAATTAATCGCAGATATTGGTCTGGTTGGGTTCCCGAATGCGGGCAAATCCACATTGCTGGCGGCGTTAACTGCGGCCCGCCCAAAAATTGCAAACTATCCATTTACAACATTAAATCCCCAACTGGGGGTAATGTATGCGCATAATCGTGAATTTGTTCTGGTTGATTTGCCCGGATTAATCCAGGGTGCCCACACTGGTGTCGGATTGGGCGACAGATTCTTGGGTCATGCGGAACGCACAAAAATGATATTGCATGTCATTGATGGCACAGAACCAGACTGGGGCGCACGTTATGCAGCCATTCGTCATGAAATGGATTCGTACGGCGCAAATCTGGCACAAAAACCTGAAATGATTGTTGTTAATAAAATCGATGCAATCGATGACAGTGATTTTGATGCGCGTATGTCCGCGTTTAAAAAATCATTTGGCCGTAAAAAGAAACCAGAAATAATGGCCATCAGTGCCGCAGGAAGACTGGGAATAGGAGAGTTGATTTCTGCAATAGAACGTAATTTTTTAGCCCTGGAACAGGAGGATAAAAATGCAGAAAACAAATCAGATTCGCAATCCGTTGGCGAACTATCGTGATATCAACGAAAAACAGGTTGCATTTTTAAATGCGTGCATACAAAATCCAAATACGCCCGCATATAAATCAGACGGAACGTCTGTCCCGCTGAATACATTGGATGTTAATGCGGTTGAATTTATTGGTGGCCTGTGGCGGGTCCAAGATTTAACAAATTATAAAATAGTTATGGTGCGCGATCGCCCAATGATACTGGGCAAAGAAATCCCACATACAGAACACACCTTTTTCAAATATTATCGTGGTTCGTTTTTAACATATAATTGTTATGGTCCAATTGCGCCACATTATGAAATGGTTGTTGCAAAATATAAAACAGACCGTGGTACATATTGGTCATATGGAAAAACAATCGCGGATGCGCGCGCGTTTATGGGAATTCGACTGTACGATGAATACATGGATTTAATCCACAGCGTCGCATGTAAAAAACAGATTCAAAAAAATTGATTTTCGGATTTTTATCTGTTAAGATTCCAACCGTTAAATTAACACGTAAAAGGAGAATAAAACATGTCATCATTAAAAGGTACCCAGACTGAAAAAAATCTGTTAATTGCGTTTGCTGGCGAATCCCAGGCACGTAATCGCTATACATTTTTTGCGTCCAAGGCCAAAGACGAAGGATACCAGGCAATTTCAAAAATATTCTTGGAAACGGCAGAACAAGAAAAAGAACATGCGTCGCGCTTGTTTAAGTTCCTAGAAGGGGGCGATTTAGAAATAACCGCGTCGTATCCTGCTGGAAAAATTGGCACAACGCTGGAAAATCTGCAGGCGGCGGCATATGGTGAACACGAAGAAAACACAAACATGTATCCAAAATTTGCACAAATCGCGGCCCAAGAAGGCTTTGATTCTATTGCCGAAGTTTTAAAGAACATTGGATATGCCGAACGTTATCATGAATCACGCTATCGTGCATTGATTGATGCGATTGAAACGGGCACATTATTCAAACAGGATAAAATTGTTATGTGGCGTTGCACGAACTGTGGCATGTGGCACATTGGCACCGAAGCACCAAAGGTATGCCCTGCGTGCCTGCATCCCCAGGGTTATTTCATCAGCGAAGGCACAATATCCCGCTGTGATACTAACGAAGGTTTCTGTGAATACGCAAAAATCGATGATTAAAAAAATCCCCCGTTTGGGGGATTTTTTTTGCGGACAGACCACCAATTTGTCACCCCGCGCCCCCACTGCCGTCATCCCGGCACAGGCCTTGTTTTGTCACCCCGGTGCCTCTCTGTCGTCATCCCGGCGCAGGCCGGAATCCATTGCGCCGCAGGCATTCTCCTTGTCATCCCGCGGTTCGTGCTTTCCCTTTTATGTCACCCCGGTGCTTGACACCGGGGTCCAGGTCATAGAAGTCGTCGCGCAGCGACACAAATAATATTGTCTGTGCTGACGCACAGGAGTTAAAATACCTGGATCCCGCGGTCAAGCCGCGGGATGACAAAGAATGAAGAACGCCGGGAAGCGTGGTCAAACAACAACACCCCCACAAAAACATTCGTTTTTGTGGGGACCCCGCGCCCCGGGATGACAAAGAGAGAAGAATGCGTCCCCAGTATGACAGGGTACGGTAACGATTACACCAATCCTGTTTTCATTTCGTTGCCAACATAAAACTTGTATGATTTCGGAACAAATTCCAACAGCGTCAAATTCGCATCGTCTGCACCGGTATAGCCAAATTCACTGTAACTGTCGCGCCAATATTTTTTCTTTTCGTCCAAATTGTCAATCACGCGCATTTCACCGAACAGACGCACCGCGTACCGTGTGTTTGAATTAAAATAATACAAACAGCATTTCGCATTATGCCGCAATTGCGCCATTTTTGGACTGTCCCCATTTGTTATAAAGTGCAATTTTAAATCCGTCACATCCGCATTCAGCGCATTCATCACCGTGCGGCATTCTGGATATCCGTCCAATCGGTTCGTCCCCAGCACCACATCATCACACGATTTTACAACATCGATTATTGCAGTTATTTCATCATTGTTCATTTGTACCCTCCATTTCGTCCAAAACATCGTCCAGCATGCGCAATGCGCTGTTCTGGCACGCACGTCCGCGCCATGTCATCAGTTCTTCGCCTGTTTGTTGATCGGCAATAGACACACTAAAATTCCACCACCAAAATCCATTGAATGGGCACCAGAACGGATTAAACATTTCACCGCGTTCAGACACCTTTACAATATATCGTGCATTTTTTGGAATAACAGCGGTATCTATTTCTATGTTTTCTGAATCTGTGAACACATTTCTATTTGCGGCGGCGGTACCAACCACAACATTGTAACCGCGTTCGCGCATCTTTTCTTTAATACTGCGCTTCATGCCATAACCACCACGATCGGCATAGAAGGTTTGCGTTGCATCAATTGAATCCGGCTTAACATACACACTGTTACAGGCGGCCATCGAAAATAAAATCATACCAGCAAAAATAAATCTCATACTTACTTCCTTTGCAAGCCAGTGTATATAAATAACTGCACAAAAACAAGTATGAAAAACAAAAGGTTCTGGCGCACCCGGCGGCATTCACTCGCACGACACTGTCGTGTCGGCTGTGTGGCATTCGTTGCGTTTCGAACTGCACTGCGTTTGTTCTCAACTACTCATTGTCGAACGCGTGCGCGTCCAAATCTCGGGGTTCGCTGCATAAATTAAACCGCCATGCGGCGGTTGAATTTCTGGCGCACCCGGCGCGATTCGAACGCGCAGTCCCCGCCTTCGGAGGGCGATGCTCTATCCAGTTGAGCCACGGGTGCATAACAATGCATGATTATATATATTTATCGCATAAAATCAATAAATATAAATTTATCTTTGGTGAATTTGTTTACGCCGTCCCATCAGCCACATCAAACGTTTTCCAAAATTTGTTATATTTGATATAGTGTGTATACGTTTTTTGTCCAATATTTGCCCGCTGACAAATTCATAGCTGTCGATTAGCGTATTTATATTACCCCTTAACTGCTGATATTTTGCCGCCATCATACCGAATGCATAGTTTTTATTTGCAATGGCGACTTCGTCCATATCAACCAGTGCGGCAATATGCCCATCATGGCCAATTATTACATTTTTTGGCGTTATCCCACAGTGGTACAAACCGTACGTTTCATTACTACCGCGGTTCATTAGCTTTACTGCCTCAGAATATAATTTACCCATAAATTTATTATTAACACCCGTTACATTTGCCTTTACAACATCATGTGTTTGTGAATATTGCATTTTATATATTGGTCGCCAGTCTATTTTAGACATCTGGGCAAACAAATCCAGAATATCCGCATATACACCGTCTATATCATCTGGGGTCATGCCATCGCCAATACATTCGTATAATGTACGTCCTGGGATTTTCGGATAAACTTCGAACCATTGATGGCCCGCAGAATGTGCCACCACGCGTGGTACTGGTATATTGCGCGCGTCCAGCATTTGTGCCACCAGTTCATTTTTCAAAACCATTTCTGCACTGTTAAACTTATATACATATTCCGAACCATCGATCCCAGATTTAGAAATAAAAACATTATTTTGTGCGCCACGAATTTTTGGCATACTGATTTCACACGCGCCAATATGTAATGTTTTGACTGCTGTATCTATGTCAAATTGTTTTTGCATATATAATCCTCTTGAAAATTTATTGTCCACGTTGCAGACACGCAATCATAAAATCGTCCAAATCCCCATCCAGCACAGCTGACGAGTCCGTTTTTTCAACGCCCGTCCGCACATCCTTGACCAGTTGATATGGATACAGAACATAGTTTCTTATTTGACTGCCCCATTCGATTTTCTTTTGCGCGGCCAGGGCGGCGTTTTCAGCCTCGGCCCGTTTTTGCATTTCCAGTTCATATAATTTACTGCGCAACATTTTCATTGCCATTTCGCGGTTTTGAATTTGGCTGCGTTCATTTTGGCATGTAACAACAACGCCCGTTGGAATATGCGTAATTCGAACAGCGCTGTCCGTTTTGTTAACGTGTTGGCCACCCGCGCCAGACGAACGATATGTGTCGATACGTAAATCTTTATCGTTAATTTCAATTTCCACAGAATCATCAACGTCCGGCCAAACGTCAACAGATGCAAAACTGGTCTGGCGTTTTCCATTCGCGTTAAATGGCGAAATCCGCACCAGACGATGTACCCCAATTTCGTTTTTCAGCCACCCATACGCACGTTCGCCGGTTATTCTGTACGTTATATTTTTGATGCCGGCGGTGTCGCCAGGATGTTCTTCGATAACATCGCATGTAAAACCATGGCGTTCGGCCCATCGTGCGTACATACGGGCCAGCATTTGTGCCCAGTCTTGGGCTTCGGTCCCGCCGGCGCCCGCCTGGATGAACAAGAATGCGCCATTATTATCCGCCGGATCGCGAAACAAGGTTATGAATTTTGCGCGGTGTGCCGCATCTGCCAGTTTTTCAATTGCGGCAATAACATCCGGGTCTTCGGGTGCAATGTCATACAATTCGGTTAAGTTTTTATATTCTGAATCCATTTTGCGCAATTCGTTCAACGATTTTTCCAGACTGGATTTTTTTTGTAAAATTGCACGTGCATTATCTGGATTATCCCATAAATTCGGGTCATTTACCTGAATATTTAGTGAATCTATTTCTTGTTCCAGTTTTTCTGGGTCAAAGAAACCCCCTGACGGCAGAAATGTCGTCAAAGATTTGTGATAACAATTCGTTTGGCATAGTCATAATTGGCATCTTAGCAATTTATTTTGCTAAATCAATGTTTTTATATTTTATGGTCAAATGAATGATTGCCTTTTGTTGGTGAATATGCTAACATTCTTTTGAACGAGAGGGGATTCCACAATGAAACGTATTTTTACTGTATTTGGCTTTATTGGGGCACTGGCCATGATTTCGCCGGCATTTGCCGTATCGGCGGGCACTGTTGCGACAAATTCTGTGTCGCGCGGGGTTGCGGCGGGATATGCGGGTGCCGGGACCACGGGGACCAGTGGACGCGGATACCAGGGACTGGCCAACGCATACCAAACGAACCAGCGTAATACATACTATATGGTTACCCAGCCAGATGTTGATTCTGCCTGTCGTGAAAAGATTTACAATTGCTTGGCCGAATACTGTGGTGATGTAACTGTTGTCCCAGGGCAGCGTTCTGGGCGTTGCCAATATGCAACGGAAACAGAACTGTATAATTATGCATTATTGTGCCTGCAACGCGATACATCGGTTTTGTTGCCGCAATATAATTCAAATAATTTGCGCACTGGGGCGGGGGGGATGAATACTGCGGCGCGCCTGTGTCCGCCATATGTTCAACAAGAAGTTATGTCATATCTGTCCATGGCAAGCATGGCGGATGATTTATCAAAATCTCATTCTGATTTATGCCTGCAACGCCGTCAAGAGCTAGAGGCGGCAATGGCGTGCCACGCGGTTGCATTGGCGTATGGTAACGAAACAGCCAGTATGTTAACGACCCAGTTAACAGATGCCTGTGGCGCGGGTGTGCCGGGCGGTTCGGCAGAAATGGTGACCCGGTTCGCAAATGCGGGCAATGTTGGCGCGAATATTTGGGGATGGGCCGAAAAGATTTTAAACCTGGAAATGAATGCCAAGGGCGACGATTGGCAAATGGCGGTTGATTCAGTATTGGCTAGCTATGCAAATCGTATGAATTTGGCGTGTGGGGACGATTTGCAAATTAACACTGCGTCATATTCCACATCAAATTCATCCCAACCAACGACTTTACAGACTGTGGCGGCATTGGCTACGGGTGTTGGTTTTCCGTCTGCCACCCCCCAGGTACAAAATCCATATGAAAACCAAAGTTTGTATATGGAAGTAAAAACAATGTCTGAAGTGTACGATTACGCCACGGCCCAACAATTAATCAATGCCGCGATGAGCAGTCCTGCCACAACGCAAAATGATTTCTTGACCACCGCCCAGCTAAGCAATATGCAAACAGCATACGTTCGCGGGACCAAGGTATTCATTGTTCGCGACAGCGCGCGTTGCTATATCGTGCCGGTACAATCATTAACGACCGCAGAATCAAACCTGATTGCGCAAACGTTTGCCAGTTGTGTCAGTCGTTAAACCTGAAACCAGAACCGCCACGGCGGTTCCTTTTTTTTGCGATATCTTTCCCACAACGCTTGAAAATGGGGGTAAAATTTGGTATAATATTTCAAAATGAAATTCACCAGACGAACACTTTTAAAATTTGCCGGTATTGGCACTGTCGCAATTGCAATGATGCCACGTGTTGCGTTTGCGGCGCGCAATTCATTGCGCACAGTTCGCACGGGGGTTCAGCCTGGCAATAAAACGCGTCTGGTTATTGAAACGGGTGAACGCCCATCTTATACGGTATCGTATCCCGCAAATCAACTAGTGATAACACTGGCGAATACGGCGGCAAACACTGCGTTGGCACCGACATTGGCGGCGGGTACACTGGTCCGCGCCATTACCCAGGTTCAATCTGGGGATAAACTACAAATTATTGCCGATTTAACCAGGCCTATTAATGAAGTTCCGCGGGATAATATAATGCTGTTGTCGCCAAATGGTGATAACGATTATCGATTGGTGTTGGATTTTGCGGCGTCGTCTGGTGCACCAGTTCAAACGGCGGCATCCAGTACTAAAAAAACATCCGCCCCATCACGCAAATACGTTGTTGTGATTGACGCGGGCCACGGCGGGAAAGATCCGGGCTGTATAGGCAAGGGCGGCACCCAGGAAAAGGTTGTTGTATTATCCGTGGCGAAAAAATTAAAGTCTAAATTGGACGCAGCGGGATTCCAGACATATTTAACACGCAGTAATGATACATATTTAAAACTGGCTCAGCGCGCGGCGATTGGCGAAAAGAAACACGCTGATTTGTTCTTGTCATTGCATGCAAACGCAAACCCCAGCCGTTCTATGCAGGGATTTTCAATCTATACATTATCTGAAAAGGCGTCGGATGAAGAAGCGGCTAAATTGGCCGATGCCGAAAATGCCGCTGATAAAATTGATGTCAGTGGGTTTGAACAGTTTGATAAAGACATCAGAATCGCGTTGTCATCACTGCAACAACACGCGGTCGCTGCAATGTCCGTAGAATACGCCAATGGTTGTGCATCGCAATTCAAGCGCGCAAAAATCACCCAACAACCGGGGCCAGACGTTCGCCATGCACCATTTGCGGTATTGCGTTCGACTGTACCGGGGGCGCTGATTGAATTGGGGCATTTGTCAAATGCGGCTGAAGAAAAACTGTTAAAATCATCATCGCACCAGGATAAATTGGTCGCCGCCATCGTAAAATCCGTCAAGGCATACAATTTTGATGTTTAATCACTTGCAAATAAAAACAGAATCTGTATAATCACACATCGTTGGAGACGTGGCAGAGTGGTCGAATGCGCGCGACTCGAAATCGTGTATACGGGCAACCGTATCAAGGGTTCGAATCCCTTCGTCTCCGCCAGGTATAACAAAATGCCCCCATGCGGGGCATTTTGTTATACCCAGTGAAACGAAACGGTGCGAATCCATCGCAATCGCAGATTGCCGGTTCGACAACAAGTAGATTTGACCAGTGCAACGCAGTCAAATCGTCACGGTTTCCCCGCAGCCGATGCGTATGCATCGTGCGAGGGAATACTTCGTCTCCGCCACAATAAAAAATCACGCCCAGCGGGCGTGTTTTTTATTGTGTTTGATAATGTGGATTCGAACCCGGGGCAAAGGGTTCGAACCGCCGCAAAAAGGCGGACGGGCGTACGCCGGTTTGCGCGAATGCGCAAATTTTGCCAGGTGATGCAGCGCAGCGAAATAATCCCTTCGTCTCCGCCAGGAATTATACAGCCCCGCAGTATTTTATTGAATTTTTAGCCGTTTTATGATATAATCACACAAAGTAATCGGACGCGACGCGCCCATCTTTTTTTATCCCGTCATGCGGGATTTTTTATTTATAACAAAAAAGGGAATAAATATGAAACGACCGGAATTCTTGACAAAGTTAATAACATCACCGGCATATGCAAACAAAAACAGCAACGAATTTGCCCGCGCAACCCAGTATATGAATTTATTATATCCTGGCAAAATTAATTTTGATACATCGGGCAATATGATTCAACCACAGTATGATATGACATTGGAACAATTCCAAACAGCCCAATTTGAGTTAAATTCCGATTTTGAAAGCGCCAAACAAGAAGCAGAAGATGAAATTCAAACAGAATATGGCGAATATTTTGAGAATATGGGGATTGATTTTAATATAGACAATTATGTAATCCAATCCGAAGTCATAGCGGTCAAAGTATTATATCCTTCGGGCAATATTATAACACGTAATCTGCTTATATATGATTTAAACATTCCCAACTTTGCAAAACAACCAAAAATATGGCGATGGCACAGCGAAGGGACCGATGGTACGTGCGATGAATGTGCCGCACTGGACGAAACAGTGTTTTTTGAAGAGTCAGATATTCCCGAAATACCGGTACATCCGAATTGTCGTTGCTGGGTGGAAGAACAGGAACTAGATGATAATAATAAAACTGTTTTCAGCAGAGTATATAAAGGTTACAAAAAAGAAAATAAAACAAGTGAAGCAAGCAATATGAAAATCAGCGA